>JBIKXN010000072.1:0-11339 GCA_044355765.1 Alphaproteobacteria bacterium | reverse complement strand
ATGACTCTTGCAGCACCTGCGGGCGATTGGCTAGGGCGGATGCCATGGATCGCGCGACCGAGACATTCGATTTCGTCGTCGTCGGCTCGGGCTCTGCCGGCTCGGTGCTGGCGAACCGGCTGACCGGCGACGGCCGCCACAGCGTCCTGGTGCTGGAACAGGGCGGCAGCGACCGGTCGGTCTTCATCCAGATGCCGAGCGCGCTGGCGATACCGATGAATTCGCCCCGCTACGATTGGGGCTATCGCACCGAGCCCGAACCGGGGCTGGGCGGGCGCAGCATGCATTGCCCACGTGGCAAGGTGATCGGCGGCTCGTCGTCCATCAACGGCATGGTCTATGTCCGCGGCAATCCGCTCGATTTCGACGGCTGGGCGGAAGGGGGCGCCGCTGGCTGGGCCTATCGCGACGTGCTGCCGTATTTCCGCCGCGCCGAGACCCGTTCGGCCGGGGGCGACGGCTGGCGCGGCTCCGACGGTCCGCTGCATACCAGCTACGGGCGGCTGGCCAATCCGCTCTATCGCGCCTTCGTCGAGGCCGGCCGGCAGGCCGGCTATGCCGAGAGCGAGGATCTCAACGGCTTCCGGCAGGAAGGCTTCGGGCGTCTCGACATGACCGTCCACCGTGGACGGCGCTGGTCGGCCGCGAACGCCTATCTGCGCCCCGCGCTCCGGCGGCCCAATCTGCAGCTGCGCGCGCATTGCCTCGCCACGCGTGTCGTCTTCGAGGGGCGTCGCGCGGTCGGCGTCGCCTATCGGCGCGGCGGCACCGAGACGGTCGTGCGCGCGCGCCGCGAGGTGATCCTGTGCGGCGGGCCGATCAACTCGCCGCAGCTGCTGGAGCTGTCCGGCATCGGGCGGCCGGACGAGATGGCGCGCCACGGCATCGCGACGCTGCACGCCCTGCCGGGTGTCGGGGAGAACCTGCAGGACCATCTCGAGTTCTATTTCCAGGTCGCCTGCACGCAGCCGATCACACTCTATTCATCGCTCGGGCCTCTGGCGAAGCTGCGGATCGGGCTGCGCTGGCTGCTGGCGAAGGACGGGCTCGGCGCCACCAATCACTTCGAGGTCGGCGGGTTCATCCGCAGCCGCGCCGGCGTCCGTTACCCCGACATCCAGTTCCATTTCCTGTCGCTCGCCATCTCCTACGACGGATCGCGACAGGTCCGCCGCCATGGCTTCCAGGCCCATGTCGGGCCGATGCGCTCGAAGTCGCGCGGCTCGGTCAGGCTGCGCGCCGCCGATCCGGCGGAGCGTCCGGCGATCCGCTTCAACTACCTGAGCCATCCCGACGATCTCGAGGAGATGCGCGCCTGCGTGCGGCTGACGCGCGAGATCTTCGCCCAGGACGCCTTCGCGCCCTATCGCGGCGAGGAACTGTCGCCTGGCGCGCATGTGCGCGAAGACGCGGAGATCGACGCGTTCGTGCGCGAGCATGTCGAGAGCGCCTATCATCCCTGCGGCACCTGCCGGATGGGCGATCCCGCCGATCCGCGCGCGGTGGTCGACGCGCAGGGACGGGTCATCGGCCTGGACGCCCTGCGCGTCGTCGATTCCTCGATCATGCCCGCGATCACGAACGGCAATCTCAACGCCCCGACGATCATGATCGCCGAGAAATGCGCCGACGCCATCCTGGGTCGCCCGCCGCTGCCGCCCTCGGACGTGCCCGTGCATTGCGCACCCGACTGGCGCACCGCACAGCGCTAGAACGCGTTTCGCTTTAGAGGCTGGTACTGCGCGCAGCGCCGCTGGTCCTGGCGATTCCTCCCCCACGCGCTTCGCGCTTTGGGGAGGGGCAGGTTCGCACCTCGTGACCATGGAGGGGTGCCCAGCGATGAACGCCCATCCGGGCCGGTGCCGCGCTCCCGGTCTTCTGCGAGCTCCGTTCACGTTCGCGCCGCAGGGGATTGCGATTCGGTTGCGTGCGTCCGGAAACTGCGCCAGCCGCGCCGCGTCGCGGCCTTCCGATTCCGCGACGCCGCGCCTAGCATGGCCTTCGGGCGATCGATCCCGCAACGGAGGGCTCATGGGGGACTTGAACTGGAACCGCGTGCTGATCACGGGGGCCGCCGGCAAGATCGGCGCGACGCTGCGCGCCGGTCTCGCGGGCCGTTATCCCGTGCTGCGTCTGCTCGATCGGCGGCCGATCGAGGATCCGCGCGCGGGCGAGGAGGCGGTGGTGGCCGATCTACGCGACCGGGCCGCTCTGGCGCGCGCGGTCGCCGACGTCGACGCGATGGTCCATCTGGCCGGCGCCCCAGATCCGCTGGATTTCGAGGAGATGTTCCGCGCCAATGTCCGCGGCCTCTACGACCTGTTCGAAGCGGCGCGCGCGGCCGGCGTGAAGCGCATCGTCTTCGCGTCGACCAACCACACCTACGGCATGTATCCGGTCGCGCATGGCATGACGCCGACCGATCCGGTGCGGCCCGACAGCTTCTACGGCGTGGCGAAGGTCTTCGGCGAGAACATGCTGCGCTACTATTTCGACAAGCACGGGCTCGAATCCGTCAGCCTGCGCATCGGCAGCTTCGAGCCGCGGCCCACGCAGCAGCGCCATCTGTCGACCTGGTTCAGCCCGCGTGACGCGGTCGAACTGGTCGATCGCGCGCTGCGCCAGCCCGCGGTGGGGGCGGCGATCGTCTTCGGCATGTCCAACAACACGCGCATCCGCATCGCGCGGCCGAACTGGGAAGCCGTGGGCTTCAAGCCGCAGGACGACGCCGAGACCTGGCGCGAGCGTCTGGCCGCCGAGGGCGTCGATGTCGACGGCGATCTGGAATGGAAGCGCCATGGCGGGATGTACGAGGGCAAGGACTACTGATCCCGCGCGGGTTCACAGCGTGCGCGTGACCTTGCTCAGACCGGGCGGCGCGTCGGGATCGCGACCGCGCAGACGCGCCGCGCGTTCGATCGCGCCGTAGCCGGGCACCAGCAGCGCGATCGGGTCGATCAGCGCGTCGGCGGCGGGCGGCGCCCGAAGATCGGCGCCCGTGACGAACACGCGGTTGCCGGCGGCGCGCAACTCCTCGGCCAGCGTCGCGGTGTCGGCGGCGCTGGCGTCGTCGCTGTGCAGCACCAGCACCGGCATCCCCGGCGCCAGCGCGGCGCGCGGGCCATGGCGGAACTCGGCCGTGCTGAAGGCGAGCGCGGGCAGGCCGACGCACTCGCCCAGCTTCAGCGCCAGTTCCTGCGCGATGGCCAGCGCGGGGCCGCGGGCGAGGACATAGGCGACGGGCGCGTCGACCAGCGCGTCGCTCCAGCCGTCCCAGGCCAGCGTCAGTGCGTCCGCGAGCCGGGACGGCAACGCGGCGACCGCATCGCCCAGCATCCGGTCGCCAGCCAGCGCGGCGACCAGCGCGGCACCCGCGGCGAGCGTGTTGATCACGGTCTTCGTCGCCGCGACCGCGCGTTCCGGCCCGGCGAGGATCGGCAGCACATGGGCGCAGGCCAGCGCGGCGGGCGAGACGGGGTCGTTGACGATCGCGAGCGTCGTCGCGCCGGTCTCGCGCGCGACGGCCGCCGTCGCGACCAGATCCGGGCTGCGCCCCGATTGCGACAGCACGACGAACAGCGCTCCGGTCATCGCCGGAGCGGCGCGGTGCACGGTCAGGATCGATGGCGACGCGTCCGCGGCGATCAACCCGCCGCGCAGTCCCAGCAGGTAGCGCAGGAACGTGCCGGCATGGCCCGAGCTGCCGCGGCCGCAGACGATGGCGAAGCGAGGCGACGCCGCGCGGATCGCCGCGGCGATCGCGGGCAGGCAGGTATCGAGGCCGCGCAGCAGGTCGCCGCAGACGGCGGGCGCGGCGTCGATGTCGCGGCGCATCCAGGTCGGGTGCGTGGTCACTTCCGTTAGTCCTCCGAGCCCTGCGATAGTGCCCGGTATCGCGTCGATGGGGGGCGTTTCATGGATCTTGGTGATCTCGCTGGCAAGGTCGTTCTGGTGACTGGCGCCAGCCGCGGCATCGGAGCCGCGGTCGCGCGCGGCTTCGCGCATCACGGTGCCAGGGTGGGCGTCCATTTCCACAGCGCCCGCGCCGCCGCCGAGGCGGTCGGTCGCGACGTCGCGGATGCGGGCACGGACGCAGAACTGTTCCAGGCCGATCTGTCGGACGCTGCCGCGCCGGGGCGGCTGGTCGAAGAGGTCGTCGCCCGGTTCGGGCGCATCGACGTGCTGGTCAACAACGCCGGCGACCTGGTCGGCCGCCACGCGATGGCGGACACGCCCGACGACCTGCTGGAGACGATCTACCGCCTCAACATCCGCAGCGTGGTGGCCGCGTCGAAGGCCGCCGTGATCGCCATGAAGCGTCAGGGCGACGGCGGCGCGATCGTCAATTCGTCCTCCCTCGCGGCACGCAACGGCGGCGGCGGCGGTTCGATGCTCTATGCCGGCTCGAAGGGCTTCGTGAGCACGTTCACGCGCGGTCTCGCCAAGGACGTGGCGCGCGACGGGATCCGCGTCAACGCGGTGGCGCCGGGGATCATCGAGACCGACCTTCAGGACAAGTACACGTCGCGCGCCGTGCTCGAACAGCTCGCCGCCGCCACGCCGCTCGGCCGCAACGCGCCGGCGGAGGATTGCGTGGGCGCCTATCTGTTCCTGGCGTCGGCGCGCATGAGCGGCTTCGTCACCGGTCAGGTGATCGAGGTGAATGGCGGCCTGCTCATGCCCTGACGGCGGCGCTCAGGGGCTCCTGGCCGGAGCGGTGTCGCGGACGATGCGAACCTGGCTGCCGCGCAGGATCGCGACCCGGTCGCCCTCGCGCAGCCCCTGGTCGTTCGCCTGCACGACGGCGATCATGCCGGCGCCGTCCTCCTGGACCGTGAATTCGGTCGCGGCGGTTTCGGTCAGCTTGCTCTCGGCCATCGTGCCGAGCACGGCGCCCAGCACGGCGCCGGCCGCGGCCCCGGCGATGTTGGCGCGCGCGCCCTGACCGACGGTGGAGCCGGCGGCGCCGCCGATCACGCCGCCGCCCACGGTGCCGGCGCCGGTCTGGGTGCCGGACAGCTTCACTTCGCGCAGCGACAGGATCGTTCCCTTGGCGACGCGTTGCTCCTGGCCGGCCTGGGTGCGGCTGTAGGTGTCGCCGGAATGCACCGGCGCGCAGGCGGCGGCGCCCAGGCCGACGGCGAGCGCGAGTGCGAGGCAGCGGGGCAGGGATGTCGGCATCATCGGCAGGCTCCTTGGCGCATCCATTCGGCGTCGATCGCGGGGCGGCTTTGGCGCGAACGCGGCCGCTGGGCGACAACGCCGCGGCACCCGAAATTGTTCCGAACTCACCCCCAGGCGAGCGCGGCCAGGATCGCCGTCCCAAGAGCGAGCCGGTACCACGCGAACGGGGCGAAACCATGGCGGCCGACGAAGGCGACGAGGCCGCGCACGACGACCAGGGCGGCGGCGAACGCCGCGACGAAGCCGATGGCGATGAGCGCGAAATCGTCGACGACCAGGTCGTGGCGGTTCTTCCACAGCGAGAACGACGCCGCGGCCACCATGGTCGGCGCGAGCAGGAAGAACGAGAACTCGGTCGCGGCGCGACGGTCCACCCCGAGCAGCATCGCCCCCATGATGGTGGCGCCGGAGCGCGACACGCCGGGGATCATGGCGACGGTCTGGCAGAGCCCGATCAGGAAGGCCGTGCGCAGCGGCACGTCGCCGGCGGAGAGATGGACCGGCGCCGGTGCGCGTCGCTCGATCCAGAAGATCGCGAAGGCGCCGAGGATGAGCGCCACGCCGACCACCAGCGGGGTCTGCAGCGCGCGCACCAGCGGATAGGCGAGGGCGCCGATCGCCAGAGCCGGGGTCAGCGCCACCAGCACGGCGGCGGCGAAACGCCGCTCCGGGCCGCCCAGCACGAGGGCGCGGAGGATGGCGGCGATGCGCGCGCGATAGTGCCAGAGCACCGCCGCGACCGCGCCGAGCTGGATCACGATCTCGAAGGTCTTGCCGGCAGGCGCCTCGAAGCCGATCGCGGCGCCGAGCACGATCAGATGCCCGGTCGAGGACACCGGGATGAATTCGGTGAAGCCTTCGACGATCCCCATCAGGACGGCGTCGAGGTAGCGGGACTGGACCATGCGCGCGATCACCGGCGGGGAGGCTGCGAAGGCGCGACTATGCGGGCGCGCCGCCGCGCCGTCCATTGCGGACGGCACGGCGGCGGCCGGTCAGCCGCCGGTGCCGCCCACGGTCAGGCCCTCGATCAGCAGGGTAGGCTGCCCGACGCCGACGGGAACGCCCTGGCCGTCCTTGCCGCAGGTACCCACGCCGGGATCGAGCGCGGTGTCGTCGCCGATCATGGCGACCTTCGTCAGCGCGTCGGGGCCATTGCCGATCAGCATCGCGCCCTTGACCGGAGGCCCGATCCGGCCGTCCTCGACCAGATATGCCTCCGACGCCGAGAACACGAACTTGCCCGAGGTGATGTCGACCTGGCCGCCGCCGAAATTCACCGCGTAGAGGCCGCGCTTGACGCTGGCCAGGATCTCGTCGCGCGTGTGGCCTCCGGGCAGCATGACGGTGTTGGTCATGCGCGGCATCGGGTGATGGGCGAAGCTCTGCCGTCGGCCGTTGCCGGTCGGCGCCATGCCCATCAGCCGGGCGTTCTGCCGATCCTGCATGTAGCCGGTCAGGCGGCCATCCTCGATCAGGACCGTGCGCCCGGTCGCGGTGCCCTCGTCGTCGATGGTCAGGGATCCGCGGCGGTCGGCGATCGTGCCGTCGTCGACGACGGTGACGCCCGGGCTGGCGATGCGCTGGCCCATCAGGCCGGAGAAGGCCGAGGTGCGCTTGCGGTTGAAATCCCCCTCCAGCCCATGGCCGATCGCCTCGTGCAGCAGGATGCCCGGCCAGCCTGGCCCGAGCACGACCTGCATCTCGCCGGCGGGCGCTGGCACCGACCGCAGGTTGAGGAGCGCCTGGCGCAGCGCCTCGTCGACGGCCCGGCGCCAGCTTTCGGGCGAGACCACCCGGTCGAAAGCCACGCGGCCGCCGGTGCCGTAGCTGCCGCTTTCCTGGCGGTCGCCCTCGCCGACCACCACCGAAACGTTCAGCCGCACCAGGGGGCGGATATCTGCCAGGCGCTGGCCGCCGGCGCGCAGGATCTGCACCGCCTGCCATTCGCCGGACAGGCTGGCCATGACCTGCCGGACGCGGCCGTCCTTGGCGCGGGCATAGGCGTCGATGTCGGCGAGCAACCGCACCTTGTCCTCGAACGGCATCAGACCCAGCGGATTGGCGTCCGTGTAGAGCGCGGCAGAGCGGCTCGCCGGCGCGTCGGCGACGCTTCCGGCATGACCGGCCTTGACCGCGCGGACGGTCGCTGCCGCGCGGGCGACGGCGGCGGCGGACAATTCGGTGGAATGGGCATAGCCGACCGCCTCGCCCGCGACCGCCCGCAGGCCGAACCCCTGGCTGGTGTCGAAGCTGGCGCTCTTAAGCCTGCCGTCGTCGTAGGCGAGCGACTCGCTCTGGCGATACTCGAGGAACAATTCGCCGTCGTCGGCGCCCGCCAGGGCGTCGTCGACCAGGCGCTGAAGGGCCGCGGGGTCGAGCCCGGCGCGGTCGAAGAACAACGCATCAGTCTGGGCGCGCGCGCTCATTGCCTTGGGCTCCTGGGGAATACGGGGCCACTCAACCTAGTCGTCGCGGGGCGGAATTTCACCCCGCTCGCGGGTGCGGCGCCGGTCCGACGGGCGCGGCGATGGGATTGCGACAATCCGTCGCGGCACCGCAGCATGCGGTTCCCGACGCTAATGCTGCGCTGCCCACGATGGGGCGTTGAGAATCTTGCGCGCGCTGGTGTAGCTTCCGCCCGGTTTCAGCCGGGACCGCGGGGTGCGGTGGCGCGGAGCGCGCGCCGATGCCCGCCATTCCTGCGTGGAACGGGACGAGGGACCCGCGCCCAAGCGGGCGATCTCGCGTCCGTCACGAAGATGACAACACGGACAGAGCCCATGCGTTGGATGTCTCGCGCCGCAGCGGCAGCCCTCGTGGCCACCGCCCCCTGCCAAGCCGCCCTCGCCGGGCAGCCGGTCCCCTGGGGGCTCGGACTTCAGGCTGGCGCCTCGCCGATCAAGCACGAGATCGCGTGGTTCCACGACGCGCTGCTGCTGCCGGTCATCACGGTCATCACGCTGTTCGTGCTCGGATTGCTGCTCTACGCGATGGCGCGGTTCAGCGCCGCGCGTAATCCGACCCCGTCCCGGACCACCCACAACACCACGATCGAGGTTCTGTGGACCGTGGTGCCGATCATCATCCTGGTGGTCATCGCCATTCCAAGCTTCCGGCTCCTCTACAAGCAGGACCGTGCGGTGAACCCCGACATGACCATCAAGGTCACCGGTCGGCAGTGGTACTGGCAGTACGAGTACCCTGATCACGGCACCTTCGTGATCGACAGCCGCATCGTGCGCGACAAGGACGGCAAGCCCGCCGGCACGCCGCGTCTGCTCGAAGTCGACAACGCGCTCGTGGTGCCGGTCGGCGCCACGATCCGCACCCTGGTCGCCGGCGCCGACGTGATGCATTCCTTCTTCGTCCCGTCGCTCGCGGTCCAGATCTATTCCGTGCCTGGCCGCCTCAACGAGACCTGGTTCCAGGTCGAGAAGGAGGGGATCTATTACGGGCAGTGCAACCAGATCTGCGGTACCGAGCATGCATTCATGCCGATCGCGATCCAGGCGGTATCGAAGGCCCAGTTCGAGCGCTGGCTCGAGGAGGCGAAGACGAAGTTCGCCGCCGACGAACCGGCCCGCGCGCTGCATATCGCCGCCGCCGAATGACGCTCTATCTCCAGGATCCCAGCGCCAAGCCCCGTTCCAGGGCCGGTTGAAGGAAGACGCAGATGGCCAACGCCGCTCACGCCCATCACGACCACCACGACGATCATCACGGCCACCATCCGACCGGATGGCGCCGCTGGGCCTATTCGACGAACCACAAGGACATCGGCACGATGTACCTCGTGTTCTCGATCTTCGCGGCGTTGATCGGCGGCGCGTTCTCGGTGTGGATGCGCATGGAGCTGCAGAGCCCGGGGATGCAGTATTTCTCCGACGGGCACCAGTGGAACATGGTGGTCACGGCGCACGGCCTGATCATGGTGTTCTTCGTGGTCATGCCGGCCTTGATCGGCGGCTTCGGCAACTGGTTCATCCCGCTGATGTGCGGCGCGCCGGACATGGCTTTCCCGCGCATGAACAACATCAGCTTCTGGCTGCTCCCGGTCGCGTTCCTGCTGCTGCTGGGCTCGGCCCTGCTCGGCGGCGGCGCGGGCGTCGGCTGGACGATCTATCCGCCGCTGTCCAGCGGCCAGTTCCACCCCGGCCCGGCGATCGACATGGCGATCCTGTCTCTGCATGTCGCCGGCGCGTCCTCCATCCTGGGCGCGATCAACTTCATCACCACGATCTTCAACATGCGCGCCCCCGGCATGACGATGCACCGCATGCCCCTCTTCCTCTGGGCGATGCTGATCACGGCTTTCCTGCTGGTCCTGTCGCTGCCGGTGCTCGCGGGCGCCATCACGATGCTGCTCACCGACCGCAATTTCGGAACGGCGTTCTTCCGGCCCGAGGGCGGCGGCGATCCGATCCTGTTCCTGCACCTCTTCTGGTTCTTCGGCCACCCCGAGGTGTACATCATGATCCTGCCGGCCTTCGGCATCATCAGCCATGTCGTCTCGACCTTCTCCAAGAAGCCGGTGTTCGGCTATCTCGGGATGGCCTATGCGATGGTGGCGATCGGCTTCGTCGGCTTCGTGGTCTGGGCGCATCACATGTACACGGTGGGTCTCGACGTCGACACCCGTGCCTATTTCGTCGCCGCGACCATGGTCATCGCGGTGCCGACCGGCGTGAAGATCTTTTCCTGGATCGCCACGATGTGGGGCGGCTCGATCGAGTTCCGCGTGCCGATGATCTGGGCGGTCGGCTTCATCTTCCTGTTCACGCTCGGCGGCGTGACGGGCGTCGTGCTGTCCAACGCGGGCGCCGACATCGCGCTGCACAACACCTATTACGTGGTCGCGCATTTCCACTACGTGCTGTCGCTCGGCGCGGTGTTCGGTATCTTCTGCGGCTTCTACTACTGGTTCACCAAGATGACCGGCCGCGAATATCCCGAGTGGGCCGGCAAGTTCCATTTCTGGACCACCTTCATCGGCGTCAACCTCACCTTCTTCCCGCAGCATTTCCTCGGGCTGCAGGGCATGCCGCGCCGCTATCCGGACTACCCGGACGCGTTTGCGGGCTGGAACTATGTCTCGTCGCTCGGGTCCTACCTGGCCGCGGCGTCGACCGTGTTCTTCATTCTCTACACGATCAAGGTGCTGCGCTCGGGCAAGCTCGTGACCGAGGCCGATCCGTATCACCAGTCGGAGCCCACCCTCGAATGGACGGTAGCGTCGCCCGCGCCGTTCCACACCTTCGAGGAACTGCCGCGCGTCAGCGCCGGCGCGAAGCACTGAGGCGCCGTCCGGAACCGGCATGGCCGACGGCGATCTCGTCCTCGACGGATCCTCCGCCCGCAGGCTGCCGGCCGAAGCGGGCGTAGGGGATTTCGTCGCGCTGCTGAAGCCGCGGGTGATGAGCCTCGTGGTCTTCACCGGCTTCGCGGGGCTGATGGCGGCGCCGGGACATCTGCATCCGGTGCTGGCCGCCGTCGCGGTGTTGTGCATCGCCATCGGCGCCGGCGCGGCTGGCGCCATCAACATGTGGTATGATCGCGACATCGACGCGCTGATGGAGCGGACCAGGGGCCGGCCCATCCCCGCCGGGCGCATCGACCCCGCGGAGACCCTGGCCTTCGGGATCGTGCTGTCCATCGGTTCCGTGCTGACCATGGCGCTGGCGGTCAATTACGTGGCCGCGGCGCTGCTGGCGCTGACAATCGCCTTCTACGTGTTCGTCTACACGGTGTGGCTCAAGCGGCGCACCTCCCAGAACATCGTGATCGGCGGCGCCGCCGGCGCCTTCCCGCCGATGATCGGCTGGGCGGCGGTGACCGGCGATGTCAGCCTGGCTTCGATCTCGCTGTTCCTTATCATCTTCATGTGGACCCCACCGCATTTCTGGGCGCTGGCGCTGTTCCGGGCCGGGGAGTACGAGAAGGCGGGCGTGCCGATGATGCCTGTGGTTGCGGGCGTCCGCGAGACCAAGCGGCAGATCCTCGCCTATTCCGCGTCGCTGGTGCCGCTGGGCGTTCTGCCCAGCCTGCTGGGAGTGACCGGGCTCGTCTATGCGGCGACGTCCGTCGTGCTGGGTCTCGTCTTCCTGGCCGGCGCAATAGCCGTCTGGCGCGATCCGGGCGAACGTTCCGCCAAG
>JBIKXN010000444.1:0-3398 GCA_044355765.1 Alphaproteobacteria bacterium | reverse complement strand
CCAGGACCTGCTGCGCCTGCTGGAGGATCCTGCGGTGCAGTCCTGGCTGCGCAGCCAGCGCGAAGCCGGGCCGCCCGCCGCCATCTCTCCCGCGCCGGAGAGCGGCATCGTCGACGGCGCCGGCTTCGTCGCCATGCGCATCGCCGAACTGCGTGCACATGTCGCCGGCCTGGTGGCGGCGGATCTCGGCGCCGAGGCCGCGCGGATCGGCGCACTGCTCGCGCCCGAGCTCCAGCGCCAGGGATTGATCGCCGTCCTCGCGCTGGTGCTGATGTCGATCGGCGCGGGGCTGGCAGTCGAATGGATCTTCTGGCGGCTGAGCGGCGGGTTCCGCAAGCGCATCATCGCGCGCCAGCTCGACAGCACGGTCGACCGCATCCAGGTGGTCGGCATGCGCTTCGCCTTCGGGCTGGGCTGGGTCGCCGCCTTCGCGACCGGCAGCATCGGCGCTTTCCTGATCCTGCCCTGGCCGCCGCTGCTGCGCTCGATCGCGCTCGTCGTGCTCCAGGTGCTGCTGGCGGTCCGTCTGGCGATGGTTCTCGGGCGCTTCCTGTTCGCGCCCGGCGCGCCGCGCTTTCGGCTGGTCGCGATGGCCGACGCCGCCGCGCTGCACTGGTACCGCTGGGCCGCCGCGATCATCGGCTGGTTCGCCTTCGGCCGCCTGACCATCGCCCTGCTGGCCGGCCTCGGCAGCCCGGGGCCCGTGATCGGCCTCTTCCTCGCCGCGGTCGCGCTGGTCTGGCTCGGGCTGGCGCTGGTCGCGATCTGGACGCGGCCGCCGAGCCGCGAGGACGGATCGCCACCCGCGCGCGGGGTGTCCTGGGCGGTCAGCGCCTATCTGCTGCTGCTCTGGCTGAGCCTGCTCGGCGGTGCGCCGCGGCTCTTCTGGCTCGGCGCGATCGCCGCCGCGACGCCGCTGCTGCTGGCAGCGATCCGCGACAGCGTCGCCCGGCTGCTGCACGGCCCCGGCGGCGGCGGCGCCGCGCCGCGCGACCTCGTCGAACTCTGCCTGGAGCGCGGCCTGCGCGCGCTGGTCCTCATCTCCGCGATCGTCGCCGTGGCGCGTATCTTCGACATCGACCTTGCCTCGATCGCCGCGCGCGAGACCGCGGCGCAGCGGATGATGGCCGGCGCGCTCAACGCGTTCATCATCCTGCTGCTCGCCGATTTCCTCTGGCACGCCGCGAGGCTGCTGATCGATCGCCGCGTCTCTGCCGCCGCCGCGCATGACGACCTGGACGAGGACGAGCTGCGGCGCCGGGCGCGCATCCGCACCCTGATGCCGATCCTGCGCAACATGCTGCTCGTGTTCCTGGTGGCGATGACCGCGATGATGGCGCTGTCGCAGCTGGGCGTGGAGATCGGGCCGCTGATCGCCGGCGCGGGCGTCATGGGCGTGGCCATCGGCTTCGGTGCGCAGACGCTGGTGCGCGACGTGATCAGCGGGATCTTCTATCTGATCGACGACGCGTTCCGCGTCGGCGAGTACATCCAGAGCAGCAGCTACAAGGGAACCGTCGAGAGCTTCAGCCTGCGCTCGGTGAAGCTGCGCCACCATCGCGGGCCGCTCTATACCGTTCCGTTCGGATCGCTGGGCGCGATCCAGAACATGAGCCGCGACTGGGTGATCGACAAGGTGACGATCGGCGTCACCTACGATTCCGACATCGATCTGGCCAAGAAGCTGGTCAAGCAGGTCGGACGCGATCTGCTCGAGGACCCCGAATTCAAGCCCAACATCATCGAGACGCTGAAGATGCAGGGCGTCGAGACGCTGGGCGATTTCGCGATCCAGCTGCGGCTGAAGATGAAGACCAAGCCGGGCGAGCAGTTCGCGATCCGCCGCCGTGCGCTCGCCCTGATCAAGAAGCGTTTCGACGCAAACGGGATCCGCTTCGCCTTCCCGGTGGTGCAGGTCGCCGGCGGCGATCCGTCCGCCGCCGCCGCGAAGCAGGCGCTCGACCGGCTCCAGGCCAAGCCGCCCGAGGCCGGGTAGCCTTCCCGGACGGCCCCGTCGGCCGCCCGGGAAGCCGGAAGGTCAGCCTTCCTTGACGACGTTGCGCAGCGTGCCGACGCCGGTGATCTCGATCTCGGCGACGTCGCCCGGCTTCATGAACTCGGGCGGGGTGCGCGCGGCGCCGACGCCGCCGGGCGTGCCGGTGACGATCACGTCGCCGCCCTCGAGCGGCACGAAGGTCGAGATGTAGGCGATCAGTGCCGGGATGTCGAAGATCAGCAGGTCGATGCCGGCATGCTGCTTGACCACGCCGTTGACCCGGGTGGTCAGCGTCTGCTTGCTGATGTCGCCGACCTCGTCCCTGGTCACCATCCACGGACCGAAGCCGCCGGTGCCGGCGAAGTTCTTGCCCGGGGTGAACTGGGTGGTGTGGCGCTGGTAGTCGCGCACCGAACCGTCGTGATAGCAGGCGTATCCGGCGACATGGGCCATCGCCTTGGCGGGCGCGATCCGCCGTCCGCCGCGGCCGATGATGACCGCCAGTTCGCCCTCCCAGTCCAGCTTCTCGCTCTCCTTGGGCTTGATCATCGGCTGGTTGTGGCCGACCTGGCTGGCCTGCATGCGCAGGAACAGGGTCGGGAAGGGCGTGTCGGCGCTCTTCGTCTCCGCGCGGTGGTCCTTGTAGTTGAGGCCGACGCAGATGATCTTGCGCGCGTCCGGGATCACCGGAAGATATTTCACCTTCTTGAGCGGCAGGTCCGCCTTCTTCGCGCCGGCCGCGACCTTGGTCAGTTCGGCCAGCGCGCCGGCCGCCAGCGCCGCGCGCAACGTCGGATACTTCTTGCCCAGGCGCTTGCCCAGATCGACGACGCCGTCGCCGACGACCGCGCCATAGCTCGCGTCCTTGCCGGACTGGAAGGTCAGGAATTTCATCTCGGTCCCCTTGTCTTGCGTGGCCGCGATCCCGCGATCGCGGTGCCCATCTTGCGGCATCCGGCTTACCGTGCGGCCGGGCCGCGGCCAAGGGCAAAACGCAGGGCCGCGCGCGCCGTTGCCCGCCGGCGGCGGCCGGGGGTAGCGTCGCGCGTGCCGCGCGATCGCGCGGCTTCGGGGAGGACGACATGAGCCTGCAGCGCAACCTGGATCTCGGATCGGCCCTGGCCGAGGCGGAGCGCCGCTTCATCGACGCCCACCCGCTGAGCGCCCGGCGTCACGGCGATGCGCGGCGCGTCATGCCAGGCGGCAACACCCGGACCGTGATCTACTACCCGCCCTTCCCGGTGGCGATCGCGCGCGGGGAGGGTTGCCATGTCTGGGACGTCGACGGCAATCGCTACGCCGATTTCGTGTCCGAATACACCGCGGGTCTCTACGGCCATTCCGAGCCGGCCATCGTCGAGGCGGTGAAGACCGCGCTGGACGACGGCATCGTGCTCGGCGC
>JBIKXN010000445.1:0-3398 GCA_044355765.1 Alphaproteobacteria bacterium | reverse complement strand
CCAATTCCGCCACCCGGGCCCGCGCTCGCTCGCCATCGTCCGAAGACGACGCCGAGCGGTGCGTTCAGTAGCCAAGCGGGGGCGGCGCGTCAAATGCATTGTCGGCCCAGCGGTCGGCAGAGCCAATCTTGACCGCCCGGCGGACGGGTTTATAAGCGGCGGCCATGTTCGCAAGGAGTGTCGGATGAGGGCGACAGCGCGCCGCGTGACCGTGTTCGGCGGCTCGGGCTTCATTGGGCGGCATCTGGTGCGGCGTCTCGCCGCCCGCGGCGACGTCGTGCGCGTCGCGGTGCGCGATCCGGTCGCGGCCGCTTTCCTCAAGCCGATGGGCAATGTCGGGCAGATCGTGCCGATGCGCGTCGACATCCGCGACGCGGCCGCCGTCGAGGAGGCCGTGCGCGGCGCCGACGCGGTCGTCAATCTCGTCGGGATCCTCGCGGAAAGCGGCCGGCAGAGCTTCGACGCGATCCAGGCCGAGGGCGCCGAGCGCATCGCCGCGGCGGCGAAGGCCGCGGGCGTCGCGCGCTTCGTCCATGTGTCCGCCATCGGCGCCGACGCGGCGTCGCCTTCCGCCTACGCGCGCAGCAAGGCGGCAGGCGAGGCCGGCGTGCGGCGGCATTATCCCGATGCGCCGATCCTGCGTCCGTCCGTCGTGTTCGGACCGGAAGACGATTTTTTCAACCGCTTCGCGCGGCTGGCCCAGTTCGCGCCGGCGCTGCCGCTGGTCGGCGGCGGCGTGACGCGTTTCCAGCCCGTCTATGTCGGCGACGTCGCGGCGGCCATCGAGGCGGCTCTCGACAGCACCGACGCCTCCGGCAAGGTGTTCGAACTGGGCGGCCCGCGGGTCCTCGACATGCGCGAGGTGCTCGTCACCGTGCTCGCGCAGACCCGCCGCCGCCGTGCGCTGGTCGCTCTGCCCTTTCCCGTGGCGGCCGCGCTGGCGGCGATCCTCGAGAAGCTGCCGGCGCCGCAGCTCACCCGCGATCAGGTCAAACTGCTGCGCGTCGACAACGTGGTCGCACCCGGCGCGGCGGATCTGCGCAGCCTCGGGATCGAGCCGACGCCGATCGAGGCGATCGTGCCGCGCTATCTCGAGACCTATCGCCGGGGCGGTCGCTACGCGTCGGTCGACGGCGGCCGCGCCGTCTGACGCCCGGAGCGCGCGCGTGGCGCCCCCGCTGGCCGTCGCTGCCGTCCGTCCGCGGCGCAGCCTGCTCTTCGTCCCGGGGCTGCGGCCCGAACTGATCGCCAAGGCCGACGCCGCCGGCCCCGATCTGATCTGCGTCGATCTGGAGGACGCGGTCGCGCCGGATCGCAAGGCCGAGGCGCGTGCCGCCACCTTCGCCGCGCTCGCCGGCACGGCGACGATGCGCGCCGAACTGCTGGTGCGCATCAACGGGCTGTCGACGGAGGCCGGGCTCGAGGACCTGACCGCGCTGCTGCGCGCCGATCGCCCGCCCGCCGGCATCATGATCCCGAAGACCCGTGCTGCCGCCGAGCTGCGCTTGCTCGACGATCTGCTTGCCGGCCGCCCGCGACTGGCGGCGCTGCGCTTCCATGTCATCGTCGAGACCTGCGATGGCCTCGCCGACGCCCGCGCCATCGCCCGGGCGAGCCCGCGGATCGCCGCGCTGCTGTTCGGCGCGGTCGACATGTCGGCCGATCTGCGCTGCGAGAACGCCTGGGAGCCGCTGCTTTTCGCGCGCTCGGCGGTGGTGCTCGCGGCGGCGGCGGCGGGCGTCGATGCGCTCGATGTGCCCTTCCTCGATCTGGGCGACGAGGCGGGTCTCGCGCGCGAGGCAGCGGCGGCGGCGGCCCTTGGTTTCGGCGGCAAGGCCGCCATCCACCCGCGCCAGCTCGGCGCGATCCATGCCGCCTTCACGCCGTCGCCCGCGCAGATCGAACGCGCCAGGCGCATCGTCGCGGCATACGAGGCCAGCGACTCCGGTCTGGTGGTGATCGAGGGCAGGCTGGTCGAACTGCCGGTCGTGCGATCGATGTATCGGCTGCTCGCGGGTGTCGCGCCGGCGGGCGCCTGAGAGGGGCGCGCGCGGCGCGGTCCTGGCTGCCATGCGCGGGCAATCGACGCGCCGAGGTTGACTTCGCGCACGCCAAGTCGCATATCCCCTTCGTCGAGGTCTCGCGATCGCGCAAGACCGTTCGGTCGCCCAAGGGCGCCGTCCGTTCGTTCCCGAGAACACCCTCCCACGCCGTCTTTCCCATCTGCGCACGGGGCGGACATCACGCGCTTGCGGATGCGGCGCGCGCAGACGCGCGCACGCGACCCGCAGGGCGCGCATGAAGGATTCACTTTGACCATTCAAGTTTCGACCAGCACCACAAACCCGGCTTCCGCCGGTGCCGATTTCGCGTCTCTCGGCGTGTCGGCGCCCCTGCTGGGCGCGCTCGCAGCCGCCAAGCTCCAGACGCCGACGCCGATCCAGTCCCAGGCCGTTCCCGCCGCGCTCGCCGGTCGGGACGTCCTTGGCATCGCCCAGACCGGTTCGGGCAAGACCGCGGCTTTCGTCCTGCCCATGCTGCAGCGGCTCGCGGGCCAGCGCGCCCGCGATCCGGGCGCACCGGTCGGCCTCGTTCTCGCGCCGACGCGCGAGCTCGCGATCCAGATCGCCGAGACCGTCGACCGGCTCGGCCGCGGTTCCGGGCTGCGTCACACCGTGATCTGCGGCGGCGTGCCCGAGCGGCGGCAGATCGACATCCTGCGCCGCGGCGTCGAGATCGTCGTCGCGACCCCGGGGCGCCTTATCGACCTGGCGCGCCAGGGCCATCTGCGGGTCGATCGCGCGCAGGTCTTCGTCCTCGACGAAGCCGACCGGATGCTCGACATGGGCTTCATCCGCGACGTGCGCCGGATCGTCGCCGGGTTGCCGCAGCAGCGCCAGTCGCTGATGTTCTCCGCCACCATGCCGGCCGAGGTCGCCCGGCTCGCCGACGGCCTGCTGCGCGAACCGCTGCGCATCGATCTGGCGCCGGCGACCGTGACGGTCGATCGCATCGACCAGCGCGTGTTGATGGTCGACGCGTCGCGCAAGCGCGGGGCGCTGCTGGCGCTGCTCGAGGATCCGCGTTTCGAGCGCGTCCTGGTGTTCACGCGCACCAAGCACGGCGCCAACCGCGTCGCGCGGCAGATCGAGGACCACGGCTTCCCGACGGCTGCGTTCCATGGCAACAAGTCGCAGAACGCGCGCCAGGCGGCGCTCGGCGACTTCGCCCAGGGACGTATCCGGATCCTGGTCGCGACCGACATCGCCGCGCGCGGCATCGATGTGCCCAACATCACCCATGTGATCAATTTCGACCTGCCGGTGGACGCCGAAAGCTATGTCCACCGTGTCGGCCGGACGGCGCGCGCCGCGGCTTCGGGCGCGGCGATTTCGCTC
>JBIKXN010000071.1:0-11379 GCA_044355765.1 Alphaproteobacteria bacterium | reverse complement strand
TCGAATGCGGCCAGCATTGGCGCGCGAACGCGGCGCAGGTCGCGATCGAAACCATGCTGCGGGTGCTGCGCGACCTGGGCACCCTCGCGCAGGCGGATGTGGCGCCCCATCTGCCCGCGCCGCCGCCGCCGCCGCCGCGGGTCATCGAGATCACGGACGCGATCACCGTCGCCAGCGACCGCTTCGCCTTCACCCAGGCATTTCGCGGCATGGAGGTCGTACCCCGCCGCGGCACGGCGATCGCGCAGGACGGCGACCTGCCCGTCGTCACGCCCCACGACGACTGCGTGCTGATCATGCCGTCCGCACGGCTGCGGCCCGGCCAGACGGCCGTCCGCCTGGGCCGCTTCGTCGACTGAATGCCGAGCCGCGCTCCGAGCACCTGGACGATGCCGCTGCGCGCCGCGAAGGCCTTGGCCATCGGCACGCTCGGCGGCGCCGCCTTCGCCGCCGCCGGCATGCCCCTGCCCTGGATGCTCGGCGCGATGACCGCCGTGACCGCGAGCGCGCTCTCGGGCCAGCGCGTCGCGCTGCCGCGATCGATGCGCAACGTCTGCGTCACGATCCTCGGCGTGATGCTGGGCGCCAGTTTCACGCCCGCCGTCGTGGCGCGGATGGGAGAATGGATCTTCACCCTCGGCGCGCTGGCCGCATGGGGGCTGACGGCGGGCGCGGCTGGGTGGTTCTATTTCCGCCGCGTGGTCGGATACGATCGGGTCACGTCCTATTTCGCCGCGGCCCCCGGCGGGCTCAACGAAATGACACTGGCGGGGGCGCGTTTCGGCGCCGACGAACGGCGCATCGCGCTGATCCACGCGACCCGCGTTTTCCTCACGGTGCTGTGCATCCCGATCTGGTTCCGGATCCACGACGGCCTCGGCTCGTCGGCGACGGCCGCAGGCTTCGTCGGCCTCGGCGCCATCGCCCTCGACGACTATCTGATCCTGGCGGGCTGCGCGCTGGGCGGCGCCTACGCGGCCGACCGCCTCCGCATCCCGGCAGGCGCCGTGATCGGACCGATGGTGCTTTCCGCCGCCGTCCACCTCGCCGGCGTGACCGAGTCCTCGCCGCCGACGCTGGTCGTCTGGGCCGCCCAGGTCGTGATCGGCTCGGCCCTGGGCTGCCAGTTCGTGGGGTTCCCGCTCGCCCTGATCGGCCGCACGATACTGCACGGCGCGGTGGCCGGCGCGATGATGGTCGGGCTCGCGGTCGCGGCCGGCGCCGTCGTCGGCCTGCTCGCCGGCATTCCGGTGTCGACGGTCGTGCTTGGCTTCGCACCCGGCGGTCTCGCCGAGATGAGCCTGGTCGCGATCGCGCTCGGCGCCGACGCCGCCTTCGTCGCGACCCATCATCTGGTCCGGATCGTGCTGGTGGTGATCTGCGCCGCACCGCTGTTCCGGATCTTCGACCCGCCGCGCTGAGGAACCCATGCCGCCGATCGCCAGGCTCGTCTCCATCCGCGGCGGGATCGCCCTCCAAATCGCCGTGTTGGCGGCGCTCGCCGCGACGCTTTGGCTCGCCGCGCGCTGGCTCGAACCGTTGCCGCCGCGGCGCATCGTGCTGGCCGCCGGCCCGCCCGGCGGTTACTACATCGCCCTCGCCGAGCGCTATCGCGAGCACCTTCGGCAGGACGGGATCGAGCTTCAGATCCTCGCGACCCGCGGCGCGATCGAGAATCTCGACCTGCTGCGCGCCGAACCGCCGGGGGCGGATGTCGCCTTCGTCCAGGGCGGGGTCGGCACCGCCGCGACCCATGGCAGGGTCGAGGGTCTGGGCAGTATTTTCTTCGAACCGGTCTTCGTGTTCGCGCGCCGGGAACTCGGCGCGACCCGCCTGGCGGACCTCGCTGGGCGGCGGATCGCGATCGGCCCCGAGGGCAGCGGCACCCGCGCGCTCTCGCGCGCCCTGCTGGAGTTCAACGGTCTGGCGCTGACGGAGCACGAGACGCTGCCGCTCGGCGGACAAGAGGCGCGCGACGCGCTGCGCGCGGGCCGCATCGACGCCGCGATCTTCGTCATCGCCCATCCGCTGCCCGGCCTCGCGGAGATGTTCGCCGATCCGCAGGTCGTGTTGCTGGGCTTCGAGCGCGCCGACGCCTATCGCATGCGGTTTGCGTTCCTGTCGCCCGTCCGTCTGCCCGCAGGGTCGATAGATCTGCCACGCGACGTTCCCGTCGAGGACGTCAAGCTGGTCGCGCCGGTCGGTGCGCTGGTGGTGCGGGACGACCTGCATTCGGCGCTAAAGAACCTGCTCGCCCGCGCGGCGCGCGACATCCACGGCGAAGCGCAGCTCTTCGCCGACGCCGGCCGCTTCCCTGCGGCGACCAATCTCGACTACCCGCTGAATTCCTATGCGCGACGCCTGATCGAGAACGGACCGTCGATCTTCGCGCGCTACCTGCCCTTCTGGGTCGCGGTCTGGGGCGAGAGGCTGCTGATCCTGCTGCTGCCAGTGCTTGGCCTGATCCTGCCGATCTGGCGGCTCGGACCGCCCTTCTATCGCTGGCGTTTCGAGCGCCGGGTCTATCGCTGGTACCGCGAACTCGCGCGGCTGGAATCCGAGGTGCGCGCCGATCCGTCGCCGTCTTGCCGGAGCCGTATCGCCGCGCAGCTCGATGCTCTCCAGGATCGCGCCGCCGCGCAGCGCGTGCCCCTGGCCTTCGCGCGCCATCTGTTCCACCTGCGCGCGCATATCGCCTTCGTGCGCGACCGCCTCGAACGCGGCGGCTAGAACCGTTTCCGTCCGCCCCGAACCGAAGAGGGATCCCCTGGCGGCGCGACATGCGATCGAAGCCGGCGACTGGGTCGGGGAGGCCAGCATGGATGGCCGCAGCTTTGCCGAAGGACCTGCGGCGTCTGCCCGCCGTCCAGCACCGCGCGAACCAGGTGCTCTCGACCCAGCGGCGTCAATCGGGCATTCTTATGGATGTTGATCCGGTTCCTTCTCGATGAGGGTGGCGCTTCGCAAACACCAGCCTCCTCGATCGGGACCGGATGGACAACCTCGTGAAAGCTCTCAACTAGTCGCCACCGGCCCAGGCGCGCAATTCCGTCTTGAGGATCTTGCCGTAGTTGCTCTTGGGAAGCGCGGCGACGAACCGATAGGCCTTGGGCCGCTTGAACCGCGCGATGTTGTCCAGGCACAGCCGGTCAAGCGCTGCGGCGTCGACCGCTCCCGGCGCGCGGGCGACCACGAAGGCGAGCACGGTTTCGCCCCAATCCGGGTCGGCCAGGCCGATCACCGCGCATTCCGCGACGCCGGGATGCAGCAGCAGCACCTCCTCGACCTCGCGCGGATAGATGTTCGAGCCGCCGGAGATGATCAGGTCCTTCGAGCGGTCGCGCAGGGTCAGCAGCCCGCGCGCGTCCAGCTCGCCGACGTCGCCGGTATGGAGCCAGCCACCCCGTAGCGTCGCTGCGGTGGCCTCGGGATTGCGCCAGTACCCCGCCATCACGCTGTCGCCGCGCGCCAGGATCTCGCCGGGCTCCCCGGCCGCAAGCGGCCGGTCCTCGGCGTCTGCCACGCGCACGCGCACGACGCTCTGCGCCCAGCCGGCCGAAGCCAGACCGGCCCGGTCGCCGGCGCGATGGAACCGCTCCAGCATCGCCCGGCTCATGCCGGTGATCGTCATCGGCGACTCGCCCTGGCCGTAGAGCTGCGCGAAGCGATAGCCGAAACGGCCCAGGGCCGCCTCGATATCGGCGACGTACATCGGCGCGCCGCCCCAGACCACGACGCGCAGATTGTCGAGCGACGCCGACGCGGAGCCTGGATGGTCGACCAGACGCTTGATCATCGTCGGTGCGGCGAACATCGAGACATGCGGCCAGCGCCGGAACAGGTCGAAGAGCTCGCCGGGATCGAAATGCCCGGAGGCCGGCACCACCTGGCAGTTTCCCTGCGCGATCGACGGCAGCATGTAGAGCCCGGACCCGTGGCTGAGCGGTGCCGCATGGATCTGGCTGCCACCGGAACAGGGCGGATCGATATCGACGAAATAGCTCATCGTCGCCGCCAGCAGATTGCGGTGGCTGAGCATCGCGCCCTTCGGCCGACCGGTCGTCCCGCTGGTGTAGAAGAGCCAGGCGAGGTCGCCGGCATCCACCACGGCCAGCGTGACGGCGTCGGCGGCGACGAGAGTTTCGTACTCGGCCGACCCCGCCTCGATCGCGATCGGCGCCGGCCCGCCGGTTTCGCGCGCCGCGGCGGCGAAGGTCGCGGCCGTGTCCGGAGACACGAAGACGAGGCGCGCGCCGGAATGGTCGAGGACATACGCGACCTCGCGCGCATGCAGCTTCGCGTTCACCGGCACCGCGGCGAGACCGGCCCACCAGCAGGCGTAGAGGATCTCGACATAGGCGGGCGCGTTGGACATCAGCACCGCGACGCGGTCGCCAGGGCGCAGCGCAAGACGATCGCGCAGCGCGCCCGCCAGCCGCGCGACGCGCGCGCGCAGGACGCCGAAATCCGCGACCACGCGCTCGCCATGCCCCAGGGCGGGCTGTTCGGGGCGCAGATCGGCCATGCGATCGAGATGATGGGCGATGTTCATCGGGCGAACCTCGGTACCGCTTGTCTGGGCGCCGTCACCCGGCGAGCCACGCCAGCAACCCGCTCGAGCGACTTGCCCAAACGAGCAGAAAAACCGCCGCGTAGGCGACGAGGCCGAAGGCGGCGGCGACCACGACGACGCGGGCATGTCGCTGGAGAGCGCGCATGGATCCGAGAATGGCCGTCCGCGCGCCGGCGGGCAACCGGCAGCGTCGCGCCCGGCCGGCGTCCCGGTTTGACATCGCCGCGGCCGACGTCCAAATCCGTCGCCAGATGGTTCCCATCCAAGCGCCGGCGTTGCCCATCGACGCCGTGCTCCCGGAAATCGGTCGCGCGCTCGCCGCGGCCACCGCCGCCGTCCTCGTCGCCGATCCCGGGGCCGGCAAGACCACGCGCGTGCCGCTGGCGCTCCTTGATGCCCCGTGGCTCGCCGGACGGCGCATCATCGTCCTGGAACCGCGTCGGCTCGCCGCCCGGGCCGCCGCGCGGCGCATGGCCGCGACGCTCGGCGAGGAGGTCGGCGACACCGTAGGCTATCGCGTGCGCGGCGAATCGAAGCTGTCGCGCCGCACCCGCATCGAAGTCGTGACGGACGGCCTGTTCCTGCGCCGCCTCCAGCGGGACCCCGATCTGCCCGGGACCGGGTTGGTCGTGTTCGACGAACTCCACGAACGCAGCCTGGAGACCGACCTGTCGCTCGCCCTCGCACTCGACGCGCGCGAGGCGCTGATTCCCGACCTCAGGCTGCTGGCGATGTCGGCCACGCTCGACGCCGGTGCCGTCGCGGCGCTGCTCGGCGACGCCCCCGTCGTACACAGCACGGGCCGCAGCTTTCCCGTCGCCATCCGCCATGTCGGCCGACCGACGACGGGCGAGAGGGTCGAGCGCGCCATCGCGGCGACGATACGCCGCGCGCTCGCCGAGGAACCGGGCAGCGCCCTGGTGTTCCTGCCGGGGATGTCCGAGATCCGCCGGACCGAAGCCGAATTGTCCGCAGGCGGCCTGCCGCCGGGAACCGAGATCGTCGCCCTGCATGGCGACCTGCCGGCCGACGCACAGGATGCCGCGATACGGCCGGCGCCATCCGGACGGCGCAAGATCGTGCTGGCGACGTCGATCGCGGAAACCAGCCTGACCATCGAAGGCATCCGGATCGTCGTCGATTCCGGCCTCGCGCGCGCCCCGCGCTTCGACCCGAACACCGGCATGGGCCGGCTGGAGACCCTACGCGCGAGCCGCGCCGCCGCCGACCAACGCGCCGGTCGCGCGGGGCGCCTGGCGCCCGGTGTCTGCTACCGGCTCTGGAGCGAGGCGGAGCATCGCGCCCTGCCCGCTTTCGCGGTTCCCGAGATCCGCGAAGCCGATCTTGCGGGGCTGGCGCTGGAACTCGCGCGCTGGGGGGTGCGCGACCCGGCCGCGCTGCGCTGGCTCGACGCGCCACCCGCCCCGATGCTCGCCCAGGCGCGCGAGGTGTTGCGCGAACTGGGCGCGCTCGAGGCCGACGGCGCCATCACCGCGCATGGCCGCGCGATGGCGGAACTGGGGCTGCATCCCCGCCTCGCACATATGCTGATCGCAGGGCACCGCCGTGGTCTCGGCCGCCTCGCCTGCGCGCTCGCCAGCCTGATCGGAGAGCGCGACCCGCTGCGCGCCGCCGCCGGCGGCGGCGCGCAACCGCGATCGGCCGACCTGCGCGCACGCGTCGACGCCCTGCGCGACGGTCCGGGCGGCGAGCGCGGCATCGACCGCGGCGCCGTGGCCGCCGCGCGCAAGCTGGCGCGCGATCTGGAGCGCCAGCTCGGCATCGGCGCCCAGGCGCCGGACGACGCGCCGGAGGACGCCTGCGGCGAGCTGGTCGCGCTGGGCTGGCCCGAGCGTATCGCCCAGCGCCGCGGTGGGCCCGGGCAGTTCCGGCTTGCCAACGGCCGCGGCGCCTTCCTGCCGCCTGAGGACAGGCTGGCGGGCGAAGATTTCCTCGCCGTCGCGGATCTCGACGGCGGCGCGCGCGACGCGCGCATCCACCTCGCCGCGCCCATCGACCGGGCAGCGCTGGAACGGATCTTCGCCTCCCGGATCACCACCGACGAGAGCGTCCGCTGGGACAGGAGCGAAGAGGCCGTCCAGGCCGTCCGCGAGCGCCGCCTGGGGTCCCTCGTCCTGCGCCGCGCCCGTGCCGAGGACGCAGACCCCGCCGCCCTGACCGCGGCGATGATCGAGGGCGTGCGCGCGATCGGGCTGCACTGCCTCGACTGGACCCGTGCCGCGGCGACGCTGCGACAGCGCATCGCCTTTCTGGGCGCGCGCGCCCCGGCGGATGGCTGGCCCGCGATGGACGACGACGCGCTGCTGGCGACCCTGCCGGCATGGCTGGGGCCCGCCTTGCAGGGGATCACGCGCCGCGCGCAACTGGCGCGGGTGGATGTCCATAGCTGCCTCGCCGGCCTCCTCGACTGGCGGCAGCGCCAGCGCCTGGATGCCGACGCCCCGACGCATGCCGAGGTGCCTTCGGGCTCGCGCCTGCCGATCGACTACACGGATCCGGCGGACCCGGCGCTCGAGGTGCGGCTGCAGGAAATGTTCGGCGCCCGCGACAACCCAAGCATCGCGGGCGGGCGGGTCGCGCTGACATTGCGCCTGCTCTCGCCGGCGGGGCGCCCGCTGCAGGTCACGCGCGACCTCGCCGGGTTCTGGAAAGGCAGCTATGCGGAGGTCCGGCGGGAAATGCGGGGGCGCTATCCACGCCATCCCTGGCCCGACGATCCCCTCTCGGCTCCGGCCACCCGTCGCGCCAAGCCACGCGGTCTGGATTGAGACGCCCGTTGCGACTAGACTGGCCCGATGCCCGACAGCACTCCCGATGCGCCCCCTGGCAGAGCCGCCGGCGCGACGCCGACCCGCCAGGTTGCGGGATGGGCGGTGCATGCGCTGACCGCCAGCGGCGCGGTCCTCGGCCTGCTGGCGATGCTGGCCGTGATACGCGGCGACGACCGCACGGCCCTGCTATGGATGGGCGCTGCGCTGGCGATCGACGGGCTGGACGGTCCGATGGCCCGCAAGCTGCGAATCCGCGACCTGATCCCGCGCGTGGACGGGGCCGTGCTGGATCTGGTCGTCGACTACCTCACCTATGTGCTCGTCCCGGCGGTGTTCATCTACTGGTTCGACCTTCTGCCGGCGGGGTGGGGCCTGATCGGAGCCGGGTTCATCCTCGTGACGTCGCTCTATTGCTTCGCCAACACCGGGATGAAGACGTCCGACAACTATTTCGTCGGATTTCCGGCGATCTGGAACGTTGTCGTGCTCTACATGTGGGTGCTGGACAGCCCGCCATGGGCGAATGCGGGCGTCGTCGTGGCGCTCGGCATCCTGACCTTCGTTCCGATCAAGTTCGTCCACCCGATCCGGGTTCGCGATCACCGCGCCGTCACCTACACGGCGATGTCGGTATGGATGGTCTGCGGGGTCGGCCTGGTGCTCGCCGGCAGGCACGACATGATGCTTTGGCCCTGGATCGGCGCCTCGCTCTGGCTGGCCTTCGTCAGCCTGCGCCGCACCTTCATGGGCCCATCCGCGCCGGCCGACTGACGCCTCAGTTCGCGCAGCGCCGCCAGGCCTGGAACGAGCGGTCCTCCAGCACGCGATCCTGCTCGCGGTGCGCGACGGCGACCACCTCGCCGTCCTTGACCAGACGGAAATCGATCTCGCGGCGGGGCGGCCCGGCAAACGACACGGTCACGACCTCGCTGGCGCTGCGATATTCAGGTTTGCGCCAGCCGCCCAGCGGCGCGTTGTTGACGACCAGCGCCGCGCGGTCCTCCGCGAAAGTCCAGACAAAGCGGTTGTCGGCGCAATCCGTGGGGTCGGTCGCCCAGCGGCCATAGAGCGCCGCGGGTTCCGCCGCGAAGACCGGACCGCAGATCCCGGCCAGCAGCGCGACGAAAGCCAGGGCCCGGACCCTGCGCATGCGTGGCGCATGCGCAGGATCGGTTGACCGGGATGCATGGTTGGTGCTTGCGTCGTGGTGGATGATGTCCATGTCGAACAGGAACATGCCGACAAGCCTCGCACGCGGTCCAGTCCTGCGTGCGCTCCTGGCGATCTGCGCCATCCTCGCCGTCCAGACCGGCGATGGCTTCGCCGAGACCGTGCTGCCGAAGGCGCCCGGACCGCCGGCGGCGGCACCTGGGTTTCCCGCCATCTTCGGCGCGGCCGAGACCCCCAACTCCAATCTCGGCGCCTTCCGGCGCTGGACGGGGGTCGTAGAGCGGACGATGCACGAGTGGCTGGGCTATCACGATCCCTGCGCCACGCGTTTCGCCGGCCGCTGCACCACCGGCGAATGGCGCCAGCTGGTCGCGAGGCTCGCCGACCGGCCTCGCCGCGAGAAGATCGACCGCGTCAACGCGTTCTTCAACCGCATGCCCTACGCGCTCGATCCGGCGGCCTGGGGCGCGAACGACTACTGGGCGACGCCGCTGCAGTTCCTGTCGCGCAGCGGCGATTGCGAGGACTACGCGATCGCCAAGTTCGTCACCCTGCGCCAGCTCGGCATCGGCAGCGACGAGATGCGCATCGTCGTGGTCGACGACACCAATCTGCGCGTGGCGCATGCCGTGCTGGTCGTCGCCGAGGAAGACCGGCTGCTGGTGCTCGACAACCAGGTGCCGGACGTCCTCGACTCGCGCCGCATCCTGCACTACCGGCCGGTGTTCTCGCTCAACGAGAACCGGTGGTGGCTGCACCGCAAGCAGTGACCGCCGGCATGCCGGCTCAGACCACCAGGCCGCCATTGACGTGCAGGGCCTGTCCGGTGACGTAACCGGCCTCCGCCGAGCACAGGAACGCGATCGCCGCGGCGACGTCCGCAGGACGACCGAGCCGTCCCAGCGGGATCCGCGCCACGCTTGCCCGCCACTGATCCGGCGTCATCGCGCTGTGCCGGCCAGGATCCTTCTCTACCGCGCCGGGCACCACGCAGTTGACCGTGACGCCGAGCGGCGCCAATTCGACGGCGAGCCCGCGCACCAGCGCCTCGACCGCGGCCTTGGCCGCCCCCGAAGCCAGAAAGACCGGACCGTCGGTGCGGAAGGAATGGGCGACGAAGGAGCCGACCGCGACGATCCTCGGATCCGTCGCCGCCTCGAGATACGGGCGCGCGGCGCGCGCAAGACCGAGGAACGCCGAGGCGATCGCCGTCATCGAACCACCGAAGCGCTCCGCGGAAAGGTCGTCCAGCCGGGATCGGTCCGCGAAGCCGGCGTTCGAAACCACGACGTCGATGCCGCCGAAGGCCTCGACGCAAGCGCCGACCAGCGTCTGCGGCGCCGCGGACGACGTCAGATCCGCGCTGGCGACGACGGCGCGCGCGCCGGCCGCCTCGGCCTGACGCGCCACCTCCTCGGCGCCGGCGAGGTTGTGGCGCGCATGCACCAGGAACGCCGTTCCCGGCCCCGCGAGGCGCCGCACCGTCGCGGCACCGATGCCGCTCGACGCGCCGGTCACCAGGAAACGCCGCATGCTCCGCCCTCCGCCCGCGCGCTGGTGCCCGCTGCCGGACTCGAACCGGCACGCCTTCGCAGGCTTCGGATTTTAAGTCCGATGCGTCTACCGGTTCCGCCAAGCGGGCGGCGCGCGACGGGTCGATGCTATGCCCGGACCCGGGCGTCGCATCAAGCCAGTCCGACCGCTTCGCGCAGATCGGCGCCGTCGAACGAGGCGCCCTCGAGCAAGGCGCCCGCCAGCGAGGCCTGGCGCAGCGACGCGCCGGTGAGATCCGCGCCGCGCAGATCCGCTCCCGACAGGCTGGCGCCGACGAGCTTCGCGCCGCGCAGATTGGCGCCGCACAGCACCGCTCCATCCAGCCTGGCGCGTTCGATGCGGGCCGGAACGAGGCGGCCGCCTGCGCTGCCAATCTCCAGCGGCGACAGATCGGCGCCCGAAAGATCGGCACCTGCGAGCGAGGCGCGGAACATGTTGGTGCCGCGCATGTCGGCGCGGTCAAGCCGCACACGGCGCAGATCGGCGAAGCTGAGATCGGCCATCGCCAGCCTTGCGCCGCCCAGATCGCTCCCGCGCAGCACCGCGCGGGTCATCACCGAGGCGCTGAGATCGTTGCCGCCCAGATCGAGTCCGGACAGGACGGCGCCCGTCAGGTCGGCGCGCGCGCCCTCGCGGCCAGCGCTCGTGGTCCAGGCGACATGGGCGGCCAGGATCTCGGGCAGGCGCCGCAGCAGCGCCTCGTCGATCCGGGCGAGGTTGGTCTGCGCCAATTCGGGTGCGTCGTAGGCAGGCGGATCGACCATCGCGCCGAGCAGGTCGGCGCCCTTGAAATTGGCTCCCGACAGGACGACTTCGCCCAGATCGCAATGGCGAAGCGTGCTGCCGGCGAGATTGCACTCCGTCAGGTCGGCGCCGGTCATGACCGCACCGGCCAGGACCGCGTTGCGCAGATCCGCCCGGGAGAGATTTGCGCCGCGCAGGTCGGCATCGGTGAAGTCGCACTGCAGCCCGACGATCCCTTCCATGCGCGCGCGCGCGAAGACGGCGCGATGCATGGTCGCGCGCGTCAGCTCGGCGGCGGCCGACGACGCGGCGCGCTCGCGCTCGGCGTTGCGCGGCCGTCCAGCCAGTTCGCCCTCGCGCAGATCGACGTCGGCGAGCCTGGCGTCGGCGAGGTCCGCGCCGCGCAGGCACGCGCCGCGCAGATCGGCACCCGTGAGGTCCGCGCCCGAAAGGCGTGCCATGCGCAGATCGGCCCCGTAGAGATCGGCGCCGGCGAGCCGGGCCTGTCCCAGCCTGCCATAGGCGATCCGCGCACCGACCATCCGC
>JBIKXN010000070.1:0-11390 GCA_044355765.1 Alphaproteobacteria bacterium | reverse complement strand
CGGCGATGTCGGCGACGCGGCCGATTGCGAGCGCATGGTCGGCACGGCGATCCGCGACCTCGGACGGCTCGACTATCTGGCCTGCAACGCAGGGACGCCGGCGACGCGCACGACCATTCCCCCGACGGCGCTCGACCGGCTGACCGAGGAGATGTGGAGCGCCGTCATCCAGGTGAATCTTCTGGGCGTCTTCCGCTGCGCGAAGGCGGCGGCGCCCGCGCTGAAGGCGGCGCGCGGCGCCATGGTCAGTACGGCCTCGATCGCCGGGATCGACAGTCCGGGTTCGTCGATGGCCTATGGTGCGACCAAGGCGGGGGTGATCAGCCTGACCAAGAATCTGGCGCGGACCCTCGCGCCCGAGGCGCGCGCGAACGCCGTCGCTCCGGGCGCGGTGGACAGCACCTGGATGGTCGACTGGACGGAGGCGCAACGCACCGCGTCCATCGAGAAGGCCTTGCTCAAGCGCCGTTGCGCGCCCGACGACCTCGCCGAGGTGATGCTGTTCCTGCTCGCCGGCGCGGCGATGGTGACCGGACAGACCGTGGTGGTGGATGGCGGCCTGACGCTGGGATGACCAGCGCGAGGGCGGCGCCTCAGCCTTTGACCGATCCGGCGGCGAGGCCGGCGACGACGTAGCGCTGCGCCGCCATGACGAAGACGACGATGGGCAGCAGCTGCAGAGTCGCCGCCGCAAACAGCAGTCCCCAGTCGACGCCCTCGACCGTACTCAGGATCTCGCTGATCACCAGCGGCGCGGTCTTGGCGGCGCGCGTCGTGAAGATCAGGGCGAAGAAATACTCGTTCCAGGAATAGACGAGCACGAACACGGACGCCGCGAAGACCCCGTTCGCCGAGAGCGGCAGGATCACGCGCAGCAGGATCTGCCGCAGGCCGGCGCCGTCGACGAACGCGGCCTCCTCGAGCTCGCGCGGAATCCGCTCGATGAAGGCCTTCATGATCCAGGTGCTATGGGTGCCGACATCCTGAACGCCGCCATCCCGGCCCTGACCGAGGCCGACATGGCGGTGGTGCGGCAGGCCCTGACCGAGCATCTCGTCATCCGCTTCCGCGTCGCGGGGCCATTGGATCGCGATTTCCAGGCCTTCGCCGCGCGCGCTAGGATCGGTGCATGACGGATGAAGAAGCCCTGCGGCGCGCGATCGCGCTGGCGGTCGAGAACGTGGCGCGTGGAGGAGGTCCCTTCGGCGCAGTCGTCGTGCGCGACGGTGCGATCGTGGGCGAGGGCGCCAACCGGGTTACGCTCGACAACGATCCCTCGGCCCATGCCGAGGTCGTCGCGATACGCGACGCCTGCCGACGGCTCGGCACGTTTCGCCTCGACGGCGCGGTCGTCTATGCAAGCTGCGAGCCCTGCCCGATGTGCTGGTCGGCGATCCAGTGGAGCAGGGCCGCACGGCTCTGCTTCGCGGCCGACCAGGCGGATGCCGCCGCGGCCGGCTTCGACGATGCCGTGTTCTGGCGCGAGGTGGGCGTCCCGATGCCCCAGCGCACCCTGCCTGCACGCCGTCTGCTCGCCGGGAGCGGCGGCCTGCCTTTCGACGCATGGCGCGCGAAGGCCGACCGTACCCGGTACTGAGCGCGGGCGACGATGATCGATCTGGCGATCGTCGCCGTCGGCTTGGTGGCCGGCCTGCTGATCGGGTTGACCAGCGTCGGAGGCGTCCTGGTCCTGCCCGCGCTGGTGGTGCTGCTCGGGCTGTCGCCGCACGAAGCGATCCCGGCAGCGATGGTGTCCTTCGTCGCGCCGGCGTTGATGGGCGCGCTGATCGTCCATCGTCGCGGTCAGATCGACGCGCGCGGCATCGCCGCGCTCTGGTCCGGCGCCATTCCCGGTTCCCTCGCCGGGGCCGCAGTGCTGCCCTGGGTCCCGGTCGCTCTCCTGCTCTGGGCGATCGCCGCGATGCTCGCCGTCAGCGCGGCGCGCGCGCTCGCCGGTCCCCCGGCCGCCGCAGGCGACGGGACGCGGCCGGCGGCCCCGGGCATGGCCGCGCTCGGCCTGTTCGTCGGCATCGTCTCGGCTCTCACTGGCACCGGCGGACCCGTCACCTTGATGCCGATCCTTTCCTGGCGGGGCGTCGACCCGCGGCGGGCCGTTCCGCTCTGCCAGATGATCACGCCGCCGATAGCGATCTTCGCCAGCCTTGGCTACGCCGTTGCGATCGCCCCGGACTGGCGCCTCGTCGGCCTGCTCGCCCTGTCCTCGACCGCGGGACTGGCGCTGGGCACGCGGCTCGTGAAGCGCGTCGCGACTGGCGCGCTCGTGCGCATCATCGGCGGCATGATGGCGGTCTCGGCCCTGCTGATCGTGTTTCGCCTGCTGTCCGGGTAAGGCCGCGTCCGCGTGGTCACCGCGCGCGCGATGCGTTAAGCTCTGCCGGTCGGGGCGTGGACGTGACGGATCTGCGGGGCATGGGCGGGGCGTTGGAGGTCGAGGGGCTCGAGGTCGGCTATGGCGCGACACGGGTGCTCAAGGGCATATCGCTGTCGATAGCGCCGGGCGAGTTCGTCGCCTTGCTGGGCTCGTCGGGTTGCGGCAAGACCACGCTGCTGCGCGCCATCTCGGGTTTCGTGCCCGTCGCGTCCGGCGTCGTGCGTGCCGACGGCAGGGATATCACCCGCGCGGCTCCGGACGCGCGCGACATGGCGATGGTGTTCCAGACATACGCGCTCTGGCCGCATATGAGCGCCGCGCAGAACGTGGGCTATGGCCTGCGGGTGCGCGGCTGGGATCGCGCGCGCATCTCGGCGCGGGTCGACGACATGCTGAGGCTCGTCCGGCTCGAAGGGCTGGGCGCGCGCAAGCCGGGACAATTGTCCGGCGGTCAGCGTCAGCGCGTGGCGCTCGCGCGCGCGCTCGCGGTCAGCCCGCGCTATCTGCTGCTCGACGAACCGCTGTCGAATCTCGACGCGCGGGTGCGCGAGGAGGTCCGCCACGAGATCAAGTCGATCCAGCGCGACCTGGCCATCACCGCGATCCATGTCACCCATGATCGCGAGGAGGCGATGATCCTCGCCGACCGCATCGTCATCCTCGATCGCGGCGAGATCGCCCAGCAGGGCCCGCCGGAAGAGGTGTACAACCATCCCGTCTCGCCCTTCGTCGCCAATTTCATGGGGGCGACCAACGCGCTCGAAGTCGCCGCCGCCGCTCTGCCGCGCGGCGCCGCGCCCGCGGGGCCGGGTCCGTTCCTGGTCCATTTCCGCGGCGAGGCTGCGGGGCTCTCCGCGCCCGGGCAGGACGATCCCGATGCCCTGACGCTCGACGGGCGCGTGGTCCAGATCTCCTATCCCGGCGGTGTCTGGCGCCACGCGGTCGAGATCGGCGCGCGCCGCGTGCTGGTCGACTCGGCGATCCGCCACGCGCCCGGCGACGCGATCCGCGTGCGCGTGCCGCGCGACGCCCTCCATGTCTTCGCCATTCCGGCGCAACAAAAGCCCGCCGTCGTCGCGGCGTGAATCACCAGGAGGAGAACGAACGATGCTGAGAAGAACCCTGTTCGCGAGCGCTGCCGTTCTGGCGCTGTCGCTTCCCGCCCACGCCCAGCAGCGCACGCTCAACGTGCTGACCGCCGGCGACCAGAACATGGTCGACTACATCACCGACTATCTCGGACCGATGTTCGAGAAGGCCAATCCCGGCGTGCGCGTGCGCGCCGTCGGCACCGGCCCGGGCGACGCCGGTTCGCAGAAGATCTGGGAGCGCCTCGACGCGCAGCAGAAGGCGAACGCGGCGACCTGGGACGTCGACGTGGGCGTCGTCCACCAGACGATGGCGGGCCAAATGGTGCGCGAGAACAAGCTGTCGCGCTATCGCCCGCAGGTCGACACCGACAGGCTTGTGACGCGCGACACCGCGCGCAAGGCGCTGGGCGCGGACGTCGACGGCTTCGTGATGCCGATGTTCCACAGCCAGGTCGCCATCGCCTACAATCCGGCGATGGTGTCGGCGCCGCCGAAGACCTACGCGGAACTTGCCGACTGGGCGCAGAAGAACCCGCGGAAATTCGGCCATAACGGGGTGCGCGGCGGCATGTCCGGTGTCGCCTTCGTGTTCGGCTGGGTCTATGCCAACACGCCCGACGCGCAGAAGCTGATGGACGGTCCCTACGACCCGGCGATGCGCGCGGCCTGGGCGCCGGCGATGGCCAAGCTCAAGGAGTTCAACCGAAACGCGGTCATCACGCCGGGCAATGCCGGCACGCTCGACCAGCTCAACCGCGGCGAGATCGCGATGGGGCCGGTGTGGATGGACATGTTCTACACCTGGCAGGCCGAGGGCCGCCTGGCGCCGAACATGCGCCTCGAACTGATCTCGCCGGGTCTGCCTGGCCAGCCGATGTACTACGTGGTGCCGGAGAAGGCGGCCAACGCCGAGCTCGCCCGCAGATTCGTGGCGATGGCGACGTCGCCCGCGGTCCAGGCCGAGGGCATCGTCAAGCGCTTCAACTGGCTGCCGGGCATCGACGCGCAGCACGTCCAGGCGCATCTGGACCAGAAGATATGGGAGAGGCTGTTCAAGGACGTGTCGCCGCAGCATCTGGCCGAGCGCGGCAAGCCGATGCCGATGGGCAACTACTTCAAGGAGATCCAGGAGGACTACGAGCGCCTGGTCGCCAACTGACATCGGTGGCGCGTCCCCGGGCCAGTGGTCCGGGGACGCGCCGTCGCGCGCGCCATGACCGCATCCTCGCGCCTCCTGCATTTCCTGCTCGTCGCGCCGGCGCTCGCCATCGTCGCGCTTCTCTTCGTCTATCCGCTCGGATACTCGGTCGCGACCGCGTTCCAGGACCGCGCAGGCGCCTGGACGCTGGCCAATTTCGCCACGGCGTGGAGCTTCTACGCGCGCGACATCGGGTTCACGGCGCTGATCGTGCTGCTGTGCACCGCGCTGATCGGCGCTGTGGCCGTCGCGATCGGCGGCTACCTGGTGCTCGGGACGACGCGCTGGGCGGTCGCGGCGCTCGCCTGGCTGTATCGCTGGCCGCTCTTCGTGCCTTTCATCATCGCCGCGCAGTGCATGCGCACCTTCCTCGCCAAGAATGGGATGATGAACAACAGCCTGATCGCGCTCGGCGTCATGCCGCCCGAGGCCGCGCAAGGCTTTCTCGACTGGCGCGGCATCGTCGTCACCTTCGTGTGGAAGCAGGCGCCCTTCGCGACGCTGATGGTCGCTGGCGCGATGGCGGCGCTCGATCGCGGCACGATCGATGCCGCGCGGAATCTTGGCGCGTCGCGGCTGCGCATCCTGCTGGAGATCGTGGTGCCGCAGGTGCGTCCGACGCTGATGGTCGCGCTTATCCTGTCCTGCGTCACCATGATGTCCGTTCTGTCGGTGCCGCTGATGCTGTCGGGCCAGTCGCCGACGATGATGACCGTGCAGATGGCGTACCGGATCAACCAGCACGGCGACTACGGCGTCGCCAACGCGCTGGGCCTGATCTCGTATCTGATGACCGCGGCGGTCGCCTGGGTCTATCTGCGCGAGACGATGCGTGAGCGGGGGGCGGTGTCGTGATCGCGCGCGGAAGCCTATGGGTCGTCAAGGCCGCCGGGATCGGCATCCTCGCCTATGCGGTCTTCGGACCGCTCGCGAATCTCCTGATCTGGTCCTTCGCCGAGGCATGGTTCTGGCCTAACAAGCTGCCGTCGCAATGGGGCTTCCGCTTCTGGGACTACGTGTTCCGTCCGACCGGGCGGGCGATGGAGGCGCTGACGCTGTCCATCGTCATCGCGCTGCTCACGGTGGCGCTCAGCCTCGCCGTCGCGGTGCCGGCGGGCTATGCGCTGGCACGCGGCCGTCTGCCCTGGCGGCCGCTGATCATGCTCGCCTTCCTGCTGCCGCAGGCCTTTCCGTCGCTGCCCGTCTACATCAACGTCGCGCGCATCTTCTACGGCTTCGGGCTCAATGGCACGATCACCGGGGTCGTCCTGGTCCATGCCTCGCACGGGCTCGTCTTCGCGGTGTGGATCGCCACCGCCGCCTTCGCCGCGGTGGACCGCGAGCTGGAGCAGGCGGCGCGCAATCTCGGCGCCTCGGCGCTGCGCAGCTTCGCCACCGTGACCCTGCCGCTGGCCACCCCCGGCCTGATCGCCAGCGCGATCTTCGTCTTCCTCGAATCGCTCGACGAGTTCACCGGCTCATTCTTCGTCGGTGCCCCCGAGGTGCGGACGCTGCCGCTGGAGATGTTCACCGCCTCGATGGGCGGCAACTACCAGATCAGCTCGATCACGGCGCTGATATTGCTGGTGCCGTCGATCGGATTCATGCTGGTGGTCGAACGGTTCCTCAAGGGCGAGGTCCTCGCCAAGGTCGGCGCCTGACGCCGGGCGCCATTGCGTATGCCGGGGCGAGGAACTAGCTTGCCTCTTCCCTGCGTTTCCCTGGCGATCGGGACATCACGCGTGCGCTATGTCTCCACCCGCGGCGGCGCCAAGCCGCTGGCTTTCGACGACGTCCTCCTCGCCGGGCTCGCTCCCGATGGCGGGCTCTACGTGCCGAAGGAATGGCCGCGGCTGACGGCCGCGCAGATCGCGGACCTCGCCGGCCGGTCCTATGCCGAGATCGCCTTCCGCGTCCTCCGTCCCTTCGTCGGCAAGGCGATCCGCGCCGACGATCTCGAGGCGCTGGTCGCCGACGCCTATGCAGGGTTCGGCCACGCGGCCGTGGCGCCGCTCAAGCAGCTCGGGCCGAACGACTTCCTGCTCGAGCTCTTCCACGGCCCCACGCTGGCCTTCAAGGACTACGCGCTGCAGGTGGTCGGGCGGCTCTTCGACCACGTCCTGAAGAAGAAAGGCGCGCGCGTCACGATCGTGGGCGCGACCTCGGGCGACACCGGCTCGGCTGCCATCGAGGCGTGCCGCGACCGCGAGGCGATCGACATCTTCATCATGCACCCCAGGGGGCGGACCTCGGAGGTGCAGCGCCGGCAGATGACCACCGTGCTGTCGCCCAATGTCCACAACATCGCGCTCGAGGGAACCTTCGACGACTGCCAGGACCTGCTCAAGGCGATGTTCGCGGACGTCGCGTTCCGCGACCGCTTCGCGCTGTCGGCGGTCAACTCTATCAACTGGGCGCGGGTGGCCGTGCAGATCGCCTATTACGTCTCGTCCGCGGTGGCGCTCGGCGCGCCGCGCCGGCGCGTCGCCTTCACGGTACCGACCGGAAACTTCGGCAACATCTACGCCGCCCATGCGGCGCGCCGCATGGGGTTGCCGGTCGCCGCGCTGGTCGTCGCGTCGAACCGCAACGACATCCTGTGGCGGACGATCGCGAAGGGCGACATGTCGCTCGCCGCCGTGGAGCCAAGTCTCAGCCCCTCCATGGATATCCAGGTGTCGAGCAACTTCGAGCGGCTGCTCTTCGAACTCTGGGGCCGCAAGGGCCCGGCGACCGCCGCGCTGATGCAGCGCTTCCGCGCCGAGGGCGGCGCGGCGATCCCGCCGGCCAAGCTCGCGGCGCTGCGCGCCGGCTTCGCCGCGGGCCGATGCTCGGACGAGGAGACGATCGAGACGATCCGACGGGTGCACCGGACCACCGGCGAACTGCTCGATCCGCATGGCGCCGTCGCGGTGCATGTCGCGGGCATCGCGCGTGGCCGGCGCGACGTGCCGATGGTGGCGCTCGCCTGCGCGCATCCCGCCAAGTTCCCCGACGCGGTCGAGCGGGCGACGGGCATCCGGCCGGCGCTGCCGCCGGGTCTCGCCGACCTGCATCGCCGCAGGGAAAGGGTCAGCGTGCTTCCAAACGATCTGCGCAAGGTCGAGGCGTTCGTCGCGGCGCGCGCGAGGGCGCGATGAGCGTCCGCGTCACGCGCCTCGCCAGCGGGCTCACCGTGGCCAGCGACGCGATGGACACGGTCGAGACCGTCTCGGTCGGCGTCTATGTCGACGTGGGTACGCGCCACGAGAGCGCGGAGACGAACGGCGTGGCGCATCTGCTGGAGCACATGGCGTTCAAGGGCACCACCACGCGCAGCGCGCGCGACATCGCCGAGCAGATCGAGGCGGTCGGCGGCCAGATGAACGCCCATACCGGGCGCGAGCAGACCGCCTATTACGTGAAGCTGCTCAAGGAGGACCTTGAACTCGGCGTCGCGCTGATCGCGGACATCCTCCAGAACTCGGTCTTCGATCCCGAGGAGCTCGAACGCGAGCGCGGCGTGATCCTGCAGGAACTCGGCCAGGTCGAGGACACGCCCGACGACGTCATCTTCGACCGTTTCGGCGAGGTCGCCTATCCCGGGCAGGCTGTCGGCCGCCCGGTGCTCGGCAAGGCGGACATCATCGCGTCGCTGCCCCGCCAGGCGCTGGTCGATTTCCGCGACGCATCCTATGCCGCGCCCCGCATGGTGCTCTGCGCCGCGGGGCGGCTGGACCACGACCGGCTGCTGGAGCTCGCCGCGGCGCGTTTCGCCGGTCTGGCGCCGGCGTCGCGTGCCGGCGTCGCCGCGGCGAACTGGCAGGGCGGCGAGTATCGCGAGGACGACGATCTGGAGCAGGTGCATCTGACGCTCGGCTTCCCCGGCGTGTCCTATGCCGATCCGGACTTCTGGTCGGCGAACGTGCTGGCGACGGTGCTGGGCGGCGGGATGTCGTCGCGGCTGTTCCAGGAGATCCGCGAGCGCCGCGGCCTCTGCTACGCGATCTCGTGCTGGTCGAGCTCGCTGGTCGATGGCGGGCATTTCGGCATCTACACCGGCACCGGCGCCGACTCCGTCGCGGAACTCGTCCCGGTGCTCGCCGAAGAACTGCGCCGCGTCGCGCGCGAAGCTCCGCCCGCTGCGGAGATGACCCGCGCGCGGGCTCAGATCCGCGCCGGCCTGCTGATGGGGCTGGAGAGCACGTCGGCGCGCATGGATGCGCTGGGCAGCCAGATCCTCACCTATGGCCGACCCTTGCCGACCGAAGAGATCCTCGCGCGCATCGAGGCTGTGAGCGCCGACCATGTCGCGGCCACCGGACGCCGGCTGTTCGGTGGGGCGCCGGTGCTCGCGGCGATCGGCCCGCTGGCACGGCTTGAGACCCTGGCGCGGATAAGGGAACGCCTGGCGGCGTGAGCCGCGGGCTGGGTCTCAGGCGTGGCCGGCGGTCCCCGAGAGCGAGGCCGGCGTGACACGCAGCTTGGCGAGCGCGCGTTCCCATTTCGTGTCGAGCGCCGAGTCGAAAACCAGAACGGGATCGGCGGGCACGTGGAGCCAGCCATTGCCTGTGATCTCGCGCTCGAGTTGTCCCGGGCCCCATCCGGAATAGCCCAGCGCAAGGATGGAGCGCGCCGGCCCCTCGCCGCGCGCCATCGCCTTGAGGATCTCGACGGTGGCGGTCAGCGCGAAGCCCGGCTCGACCTTGAGCGTGTCGTCGCGGACATAGTCGTCGGAGTGGAGGACGAAGCCGCGCCCTTCCTCGACCGGGCCTCCCGAAAGCACGCGGATCGGCTGGGTCTCCGGGCCGCGCTCGATGTCGAGCTGTTCCAGCAGGTCGGGGAAGGTCAGCTTGCGCAGTGGACGGTTGATGACGAGGCCGAGCGCGCCTTGGGCGCTGTGCGCGCAGAGATAGATGACCGAGCGTTCGAAACGGGCATCGGCCATCTGCGGCATCGCGACGAGCAACTGGCCGGACAGGGATTCGACGGGTCTTCTGGCCTTGGGCATGTGGTCGTCCATATCTTGCCGGAAGCGAAAGCGAGCTTAGCTGATATATGGGGTGTCGGCATGCGTCGCCTCAACCCATCGGGTCGCGCGGCCGCCTCTGCGCGGCGCGCGCAGCGCCCGGTGCGGGAAACGACTTGGGAGGGGCGTGGGGTTTCCCGCGCAACTCATTGAAACAGAAGGAAGGAACGAAAGATGATCAAGGTTGGCGACAAGGTTCCGGCGGCGAAGCTGAAGTCCCGTAGCCACGGCGAGACCAAGGACCTTAGCACCGACGACATCTTCGCCGGCAAGACGGTGGCGCTGTTCTCGGTCCCGGGCGCGTTCACGCCGACCTGCTCGGCCAAGCATCTTCCCGGCTATGTCCAGCACGCCGACGAGCTGCGCGCCAAGGGCGTCCAGACCATCGCCTGCCTGGCGGTCAACGATGCATTCGTCATGGAAGCCTGGGGCAAGGACCAGAAGGTCGGCGACAAGGTCCTGATGCTGGCCGACGGCAGCGGCGATTTCGCCAAGGCGCTGGGTCTCGAACTCGACCTCGTCGCCAACGGCATGGGCGTGCGCAGCAAGCGTTTCTCGATGCTGGTCGTCGACGGCGTCGTGAAGACGCTCAATGTCGAGAAGCCCGGCGCCTTCGAGATCTCCGACGCCGCGACCATGCTGAAGCAGGTCTGACGTCGCTTCGGTCGCCCCGCGCCTGGCCGACCTGGCCCGGCGCGGGACGGCCTCGGGTCAGTGCAGCGTCAGGATATGGGCGTTCAGCCGCAATTCGGCGGAGCGCACCAGAGCGGTCGAGGTCACTCTGACTTCGTGCAAGCGGCCGTCCAGGTCGCGCTGCCAGAAATCCAGGAACCGCCGCAGCACCGGAAAGCGCGGGGCAATGTCGTAATCCTGCCAGACATAGGTCTGGAGCAGGCGAGGGTGATCGGGCAGGCGGTAGACGATCTCCGCGGTCGTCAACCGGTAGCCGTCGAGTTGGCATGCGAGGGCAGTCAAGGCGCGGTCCTCCTTGCCGTCAGGTGACGATGCCCAGGATGCTGGCGCGGCCCGCCTTCGGCCGTAAAGTATTTTCTCTATTTATATCAGTCACTTGTCAGCAGGATCGCCGAAGTGCTGCCATCGCGGCACCGGGATCTTGACTCTCCGCCGCGCAGTCCTTATCTCCCCTGGCACTCGGCGGTGGCGAGTGCTAGCAGCACGCGCGCGAGACCGCCCAGTAGTCCGCTAACCGGAGGAAATCCAAGGATGAAGTTCCGTCCCCTGCACGACCGCGTCGTCGTGCGCCGCCTTGAGGAAGAGACCAAGACCGCTGGCGGGATCATCATTCCCGACACCGCCAAGGAGAAGCCGATGCAGGGCGAGGTCGTGGCCGTTGGCCCGGGCGCCCGCAACGAGAAGGGCGAGCTCGTCGCCCTCGACGTGAAGGCTGGCGACACGGTGCTGTTCGGCAAGTGGTCCGGCACTGAGGTGAAGCTCGATGGCACCGAGCTCCTGATCATGAAGGAGTCGGACATCATGGGCATCATCGAAGGCGCCAAGAAGAAGTGAGCCGGTTTTCCATCCGCAGCCGATAAAGAAGAAGGTAGAGACACATGGCAGCCAAAGACGTTCGTTTTTCCGCCGACGCGCGCGCGCGCATGCTGCGCGGCGTCGACATCCTCGCCGACGCCGTCAAGGTGACGCTGGGCCCGAAGGGCCGCAACGTCGTCATCGACAAGGCCT
>JBIKXN010000443.1:0-3410 GCA_044355765.1 Alphaproteobacteria bacterium | reverse complement strand
CGCGGCGATGCTGGCTCGGCATTGCCCCCCAGGCGCGACTGCGACGGCGGCGGCGGGCACTGGCACGACACCGACTTGAAAACGGCGACGCGGGCGACATTTCGGGGCTAAATCGACGCTTCCCGCGGCTCGAACACCGGTCGGAGTCCCATGCCCTACGCCTCGTTGCGCGACTTCATCGCCCATCTCGAACGCGAGGGGCGGCTGGTGCGGGTGCGCGAACCTGTCTCGACGGTGCTCGAGATGACCGAGATCCAGACGCGGCTGCTGGCCGAGAAGGGCCCTGCGGTGCTGTTCGAACGTCCCCTGCGCGCCGACGGTTCGCCGTCGCCGATCCCCGTGCTGGTCAATCTCTTCGGCACGGTCGAGCGCGTGGCGTGGGGCATGGACCGCACGCCGGCCCAGCTTCGCGAGGTCGGCGAGACGCTCGCCTTCCTGCGCCAGCCGCAGCCCCCGGAAGGCTGGCGCGAGGCGCTGGAGCTCCTGCCGCTCGCCAAGACCGTGCTGGCGATGAAGCCGGCGACGCGTCTCTTCGGCGCAGCCCCCTGTCAGGAGATCGTGCTGACCGGCGACGACATCGATCTCGCGCGGCTGCCGGTGCAGACCTGCTGGCCCGGCGAACCGGCGCCGCTGATCACCTGGCCGCTGGTGGTGACGAAGGGTCCATCCGCGAAGCGCGAGGACGGGTTCAATCTCGGCATCTACCGCATGCAGGTGACCGGCCGGAACACGACGCTGATGCGCTGGCTCAAGCATCGCGGCGGCGCGCAGCATCACCAGCGCTGGCAGAAGAGCGGTCGGCGCGAGCCATTGCCGGCGGCGGCGGTGATCGGCGCCGACCCCGGTACGATACTGGCCGCGGTGACGCCGGTGCCCGACACGCTCTCCGAGTACCAGTTCGCTGGGCTGCTCCGCGGCAGACGCGCCGACCTCGTCGAGTGCAAGACGGTGCCGCTCAAGGTTCCCGCGGAGGCCGAGATCGTCATCGAGGGCCATGTCAGCCTCGACGACCATGGCGACGAGGGGCCGTATGGCGACCACACCGGCTATTACAACAGCGTCGAGAAATTCCCGGTCTTCACCGTCTCGGCGATCACGATGCGCCGCGACCCGATCTATCTCTCGACCTTCACCGGGCGGCCGCCCGACGAGCCCAGCGTGCTCGGCGAGGCGCTGAACGAGGTCTTCATCCCGCTGCTGCGCCAGCAATTCCCGGAGATCGTCGATTTCTGGCTGCCGCCCGAGGGCTGCTCCTACCGCATCGCCGTGGTGTCGATGAAGAAGGCCTATCCCGGCCACGCCAAGCGCGTAATGCTGGGCGTGTGGTCCTATCTGCGCCAGTTCATGTACACGAAGTGGGTGATCGTCGTGGATGACGACATCGACGCGCGCGACTGGAAGGACGTGATGTGGGCGGTGTCGACCCGTATGGACCCGGCGCGCGACACCACCATCGTCGAGAACACGCCCATCGACTATCTCGACTTCGCGAGCCCGGAAAGCGGGCTCGGCTCGAAGATCGGCCTCGACGCCACCGACAAATGGCCGCCCGAGACCAGGCGCGAATGGGGACAGAAGCTGGCGATGGACGAGGCGGTCGTCGCCCGCGTCAGCGCGAAATGGGAAAGCCTGGGGCTGCCGGGATCGGGCAAGCCGATCTGGCGCTAGGATCCGTGGGTCGGCGGCGGATCCGTCGGGGGATTAGCTCGCCCGGCGCGATCGGGATCATGCGCCGAAGATCCCGGGTCAGCGCACCGGACCGAGCTGCGGCAGACGCTCCGGCAGCAATCCGCGCGGCCGATAGACCAGGACCAGCAGCAGACACAGCCCGACCAGGAACTCGCGGAAGGCCGCCAGACGTTCGGCGCCGACATAGGGAATGACGCCGATCAGGAAGCGCGTCGATTCGAGGCAGAAGACGATCGCGAAGGCGCCGAGCGTCGCCCCCCAGGTGTTGGCGAGGCCGCCCGCGGTCAGCGCCAGGAAGATGTAGATCGTCAGCAGCGGCACGTAGATCTCGGGCACGATGTAGCTCGTGTAGTGGGCGTAGAGCGCGCCGGCCAGCCCCGCGATCCCGCCGCCGATCGCGAAGGCCTGGACCTTGAACGCGAACACGTCCTTGCCGGCGAAGGCCGCGACCTGCGCGTCCTCGCGGATCGCCCGCAGCGCCCGGCCGAACGGCGCCGTGCGGATGCGCTCGCTCAGCACCATGACCAGCACCAGCAGGACCAGTGTGAACCCCAGATACGAGACGTTGAAGGCGTCGCCGAGCGCGCGCTTGAGCGGCTGCGGGATGCCCGAGATCCCATCGGTCCCGCGGGTCAGCCAGATCTCGTTCTCGGCGATGGTCCGCAGCACTTCGGCGAAGCCCAGCGTCACGATCGCGAGATAGTCGTCGCGCAGCCGCGTCAGCCCCAGCGTCGTGGCGGCGGCGATCGCGGCGGTTCCCGCGATCGCGGCGAGGAACCCGGCGCCGATCGGAAGCCCCAGTTCCACCGTCGCCAGCGCCGACAGATAGCCGCCGAAGGCGTAGAAACCGACGACGCCGAGATTGACCATGCCGGTCAATCCCCACATGAGGTTGAGCGCGAGCGCCAGGATCGCGTAGATCGCCCCGAACGTCGCCATAGAGACGAGATAGCTGGTCATCGCGCCCTCCGCCCCGCCGTCACGGTCCCCGCGCGCCGAAGAGACCGGCGGGCCGGAACGTGAGGATCACGAGGATCGCGAGAAACCCGACCGCAGCCTTGTAGGTCGCGGGCAGGAAGAGCAGCGACAATTCCTCGGCGAGGCCGATCGCCAGGCCGCCGGCCACCGCGCCCGGGATGCTTCCCAGCCCGCCGAGCACGGCGGCGGCGAAGACCGACAGGATGGCGCGGAATCCGACCAGCGGGTCGATCGAGGTGTCGAGCCCGACCAGCATCCCGCCGACACCGGCGAGCCCCATGCCGATCGCGACCGCGATGCGCGCCATCTGATCGGGGTCGATGCCCTTGCTGTCGGCGAGCGCCGGGTTGTCCGCCACCGCGCGCATCGCCTTGCCCGTCGTCGTCGTCGCGAGGAAGACGAAGAGCAGCGCCATTGCGACGACCGCGATGACGGCATTCTCGACCTGCTGCGGCGCGACCTGCAGCGGGCCGATGGTCCAGTCGCGCTGCAGCGGGATCGCGTAGTTGCGCGGGGCGCCGCCGAAGACGAAGCGCAGCACGCTCTCGACCATCAGGTTGAGCGCGATCGACGCGATCGCGAGCGTCAGCGCCGAATGCGACCGCAGCGGACGCAGCGCGGCATGGTCGGACGCGACCCCGACCGCGGCCGCGCAGAGGAACGCTCCGGCGACCGCCACCCAGGCCGACATGCCGAAGGTCGTGTTGAGCACGTAGCCGGCATAGGCGCCGACGGCCATGTGC
>JBIKXN010000442.1:0-3421 GCA_044355765.1 Alphaproteobacteria bacterium | reverse complement strand
GCCCTCCTCGAGCGCGACCTCGTCGTTGAGGGTGAAGTTCAGCCGCAGCGCGCCGCGCAGCCGCCCTTCGGAGTCGAACACGCTGCTGGGCGCGTAGGAGACGCCCTCCGCGTAGGCGACAGGCCAGAGAGCGTCGGTGTCGAAATCGGGGTCGCGCGCCGTCAGCCACAGGAACATGCCGCCGACGGGGCCTTCGAAGGCGAAGCGGCGGGACAGATGCGTATGCGCGGCCGCGACCAGCGCGTCGCGCCGGCGGCGATAGGTCGCGATCATCCGGTCGTGGACCTCGCGATCGACGTCCGCCTCGAGCAGTTCGACCGCCACGGCCTGGGCGAAGCTTCCGGTGCCGATGTCGGAACCCTGCTTGGCGAGCGAGATGCCCTGGATCAGCGACGCCTCGCCGATCGCCCAGCCGATGCGCAGGCCCGGGCCAATAGACTTGGACAGTGTGCCCAGATGGACCACGTTGCCGGCATAGGGCGCGTCGCCGCCCGCGTCCTGCGCCTCCAGATCGAAGAGCGTGGGCAGCGGCGCGCCGTCGTAGAACAGCGCGCCATAGGGATCGTCCTCGACCAGCACGGCACCGGCCGCACGGCACGCCGTCAGCAGCTCGCGCCGCTGGGCCAGCGGCACCAGGGCGCCGGTGGGATTGGAGAAATTCGGCACGCAATAGACGAACTTGGCCGCGGCCGCAGCGACGCGCTGGCTCTCGAACGGCGCCTGCCAGTCGAGCGGGACATGGCGCGCGCCGAGCGGCCGCCAGGCATCGATCACGCCTAGATAGGTCGGAAACTGGGCCAGGATCGTGTCGCCGGGCTCGATCAGGACACGCCCGATGAAGTCGAGCGCCTGCAGCCCGCCGGAGGTGACCAGCACGTTGTCGGGGCCCAGGACGCGCCCGGGACGCGAGAAACGCCGCGCCAGCAGCGCGCGCAGCTCGGGCAGGCCGGCGACCGGGCCATAGGCCAGGGCGCGCGGCCCGAAGCGCCGCAGTGCCCGCTCCGTCGCGGCGCTTACGGCCGCGACGGGATAGATCTCGGGCGCGGGCAGGCCGCCGGCGCGGTTGATGCTGCCCGGCGGCTGCACGCCGACCATGTGCCTGGTGATAGCGTTGGTCCTGCGTGTCCAGGCCGCGTAGCGCGGCCGCGGCCCTGAAACGGCCCCGTCCATCCCGGTCCTCCGTCAAGGCGGGCGCGTGTGTCGCCCTGCCTCGTGACCCCGATAATAGACCAGTCCCGGCCCACGGGGAGGGTCGCTTCAAGCGGTCGCGCAGACCGGCTATATCTGCTCGGCGCGCGCCGCCCGGCGCCGCATTCCCCGGCGAGGTCGCCTTGGCAGTTCGCGTCGTCGAAGTCTCCCCGTTCGACCTGGTCGTCTTCGGCGGCACCGGCGACCTGGCGGCGCGCAAGCTGCTGCCCGCCCTCTATCACCGCGATCTCGCCGGCCAGATCCCCGCCGATGCCCGCATCCTGGGCGTGTCGCGACGCGACCAGCCGGCCGGCGCCTATGCCGATTTCGTGCGCGCCGCCCTGGCCCGCCATGTCCCGTCCCAGGATCTCGCCCCGGACGCAGTCGCCCGGTTCGTCGCGCGCACCCATTTCATCGCGCTCGACGCTTCCGGCGAGGCGGGCTGGAGCGATCTTGCCGCCTGGCTCGGACCGGCCCCCGACCGGGTCAGGGCCTTCTACCTCGCCGTCGGTCCGGAACTCTTCGCGCCGATCTGCGCGCGGCTGGCGCGTCATGGCCTCGCGACCCCGCAAGCCCGCGTGGTGCTCGAAAAGCCGCTTGGCAAGGACGGCGCGAGCGCACGCGCCGTCAACGACGCGATCGGCGCGGTGTTCTCCGAACAGCGCGTCTTCCGCATCGACCACTACCTGGGCAAGGAGACTGTCCAGAACCTCATGGCGCTGCGTTTCGCCAACATGCTCTTCGAGCCGCTCTGGAACGCCGCGCATATCGACCATGTCCAGATCACGGTCGCCGAGACGCTCGGCGTCGGCGACCGCGCCGGCTACTACGACGGCGCCGGCGCGATGCGCGACATGGTTCAGAACCACCTTCTGCAGCTGCTCTGCCTCGTGGCGATGGAGCCGCCCACCTCGCTCGCCGCCGATGCCGTGCGCGACGAGAAGCTCAAGGTTCTCGAGGCGCTGGCGCCCATCGGCGACGCCGAGATCGCGGCGGCGACCGTCCGGGGCCAGTACCGCGCCGGCGCGTCGGACGGCATCGCGGTGCGCGGCTATGCCGAAGAGCTCGGCCGGACGGACAGCGCCACCGAGACCTTCGTCGCGCTCAAGGCGCAGATCGCCAACTGGCGCTGGGCCGGCCGGCCCTTCTATCTGCGCACGGGCAAGCGGCTGGCGGCGCGCGTCTCCGAGATCGTCGTCGCCTTCCGGCCTATCCCGCATTCGGTCTTCGACGCCCAGGCCGGTCCGATAGCCGCCAACCGCCTCGTCATCCGGCTGCAGCCCGACGAAGGCGTGAAGCTCTGGCTGATGATCAAGGATCCGGGACCGGGCGGCATGCGGCTGCGTCACATGCCGCTCGACATGAGCTTCGCCAAGGCATTCAACGCCCGCAATCCCGACGCCTATGAAAGGCTGCTGATGGATGTGGTGCGCGGCAACCAGACGCTGTTCATGCGGCGCGACGAGGTCGAGGCGGCCTGGGCCTGGGTCGACCCGATCCTGGGCGCCTGGGCGCGCGCCGGCGAGGCGCCGCGGCCCTACACCGCCGGAAGCTGGGGCCCGTCGGCGGCCGTCGCCCTGATCGAGCGCGACGGCCGCACCTGGCACGAGGACGCGGGATGAACGCCGCACCGGACGAGACCGCATGCTGGCAGGCGCTGCGCGCCCTGCGCGCTTCGGGGCGCTCGCGGCGCATCGCGACGCTGGTGGACGGCGAACCCCGCCGCTTCGCGGCTTTCAGCGTCGCCCTCGACGACCTGCTCCTCGATTATTCGCGCACCGCACTGACGTCCGAGATCCGCGCCGCGCTGCTGCGGCTCGCCGCGGCGCGCGGCGTAGCCCAGCGCCGCGACGCGATGGCCGCCGGCGCGCGCGTCAACCGCAGCGAGGACCGCGCCGCCCTGCACATGGCGCTACGCGCCGCGCCGGGCGACGTCTTCGCCACGGGCGGCGCCGACGTCCTGCCGGAGGTGCTGGAGACGCGCGCGCGCGTGGCCGCATTTGCCGACGAGATCCGCTTCGGCGCCTTCACGGACGTCGTCAACATCGGCATCGGCGGCTCCGATCTGGGTCCCGCGATGGCGACGCTGGCGCTCGCGCCCTATCATGACGGGCCGCGCGTCCATTTCGTCTCCAACGTCGACGGCGCGCATCTGCACGACGTGCTGTCGCGGCTCGATCCCGCCGCCACACTGGTCGTGGTGGCCTCGAAGACCTTCACCACGGTCGAGACA
>JBIKXN010000441.1:0-3427 GCA_044355765.1 Alphaproteobacteria bacterium | reverse complement strand
AGCAACGGCACGGCGTTCTGGTGCAGGCACGCGGGAGACGCTATCCGGAAGGAGACGTTGCGGTTCGAGCGGGCGCATGGCGACAAGAGCAAGCCGGGGATCATTTCGGGGGAATTCTATGATGGGACGGGCTTGAGCCCCGTGCTGGCGAATTTGAAGACCGTGGCATTCCACACTTTTGCCCAGGATCTGGCGGGCATCCGGATCTTCGGGCCGGATGCGGTGGTGCGCGCTCTGGTCGAGAATTGCCTGTCGGAACCCGAATCCCACGCCGAAATCGTCGCCGAGGCGCGTGCGCTGTGCGCGCGTCACGGGCTCGATTTTGCATCGTTCAAGTTTCCGAGCAAACCGCGCGTGCCGCCACGGCGGCGTAACCCCAATATCTGGAATACCCAGGCGAAGCGTATCTCTGTCTCGGTCGATTGCGATCTCGCACAGGTCTACGATATCTGCGCCGCGGCACAATTGGCCGATGCGCTTATGCCGGACATCGTCGGATGATGTTGCGTTCGATGAGACCCGCCCCGAGCGCGTATCGTCAGCGGAGGGACGACAAGCCGTCGGGCCTGTCCAGGCACGCGGCTAAAAGGTCGGCTGCGAGGCAGCCATGAAGGCGGTCATCCTGGCTGGGGGACTGGGGACGCGCCTTGCCGAAGAGACACATCTGCGTCCCAAACCGATGATCGAGATCGGCGGCCGGCCGATACTCTGGCACATTCTCAAGATCTATTCGGCGCATGGCATCGACGAGTTCGTGATCTGCTGCGGCTACAAGGGCTATGCGATCAAGGAGTATTTCGCGAATTACTTCCTGCACATGTCCGACGTCACTTTCGACATGTCGACCAACGCGGTCGAGGTGCATCACCGCAAGGCCGAGCCTTGGCGCGTAACGCTGGTCGATACCGGCGACGAAACGCTGACCGGCGGGCGGCTGAAGCGCGTGGCCGATTATCTGCGTGGTGAGGACGCGTTCTGCTTCACTTATGGGGACGGCCTCGCGGATATCGACATCTCCCGGGAAGTGGCCTTCCATCGTGGCCATGGTCGGCTCGCCACCGTGGCGGCGGTGCTGCCGCCGGGTCGCTACGGCGCGCTTGAACGTCGCGGCGACGAAGTCCTCGGCTTCCGCGAGAAACCGCGCGGAGATGGCGGACGCATCAATGGCGGTTTCTTCGTCCTGTCGCCCCAGGTGCTGGACTGGATCGAGGGCGACCACACCAGCTGGGAGAGTGCCCCCATGGAGCGTCTGGCGGCCGCCGGACAGCTGATGGCCTTCGACCATGACGGTTTCTGGCAACCGATGGACACGCTGCGCGACAAGAACCACCTGGAGGACCTGTGGCGCGCCGGCAAGGCGCCGTGGAAGGTCTGGACATGAGTTCAGCGCCCGGCGACCCCGGTTTCTGGCATGGTCGGCGCGTTCTGGTTACCGGCCATAGCGGGTTCAAGGGTGGATGGCTCTCGATCTGGCTGGCGCGCGCCGGCGCCGAGGTGACGGGCATTGCATTGCCGCCCGAGAGCGAGCCGAACCTGTTCGACGCGGCCGGGGTCGCGCGGCTTCTGGCCGCGAACCAGTTTCTCGACATACGCGATCCTGCCGCACTGAAATCCGCCGTCGCGGCGGCGCAACCCGAGATCGTCTTCCATCTCGCCGCGCAACCGCTCGTGCGCCGCAGCTACGCGCAGCCTGCGGAAACCTTCGCTACCAACGTGATGGGAACCGTCAATCTGCTCGACGCCCTGAAGGACTGCGCCGCGACGCGGGCCGCGGTGTTGGTCACTACGGACAAGGTCTATGCGAATCGCGAATGGCCATGGCCCTACCGCGAAGAAGATTCTCTGGGCGGCCACGATCCGTACAGCGCCAGCAAGGCCGCCTGCGAGCTCGCCATCGCATCCTATCGCGCCGCGTTGCTGACCGGGCGAGGCATCCGCGTCGCCAGCGCGCGGGCGGGCAATGTCATCGGCGGTGGCGACTGGTCCGAGGACCGTCTTCTGCCCGACGCGATCCGCGCTTGGCGGCGTGGTGCGCGGCTAAACGTTCGGCGTCCGGACTCGGTGCGGCCATGGCAGCACGTGACCGAACCGGTGGCGGCCTATATGACCCTCGCGCGGCGGCTGTGGGACGGCGGCGCATGCGATGGCGCGTATAATTTCGGCCCGTCACCCGGCGCCGCGGCATCGGTCCGCGACGTGGTCGAACGCGCGCGTGCCGCCTGGGGAGGCGAAGCCGGCGTCGAATGGGGCGACGGCGGAACGGGTCCGCATGAAACCGGTGCGCTGACCCTGGAAATCGCCAAGGCTCGCCGCGATCTTGGGGTCGTTCCGCGTCTGTCGCTCGACGTAGCCATCGGGCGCAGCGTTGCCTGGTACCGCCGGCACCTGGATGGCGCCGACCCCCTGGCCCTCTGCCACGCGGACATTGACGCGTTCGAGGCAGCGACGTGCCCCTGATGCAGGCGGATCGGCGTTTCGACCTGGAGCCGCTGGCGATCCGAGGCGTCATGGCGGTGCGCCGGCGATCGTTCGGCGATGCGCGCGGCAGCCTGACGCGGATCTTCTGCACCGAGGAACTTGCGGCTGCGGGGTGGCGCTGGCCGGTTGCCCAGGTGAACCACAGCGTTACCGCGATGGCGGGCACCGTGCGGGGGATGCATTACCAGGCGCCGCCCTGGACCGAGGCAAAGCTTGTGACATGCCTGCGCGGTAGGGCCTGGGATGTCGCACTGGACCTTCGTGCTGGGTCGCCGACCTTCCTGCGATATTGCGCGCAGGAGCTATCCTGCGAGAACGGGATCGCGCTGCTGATCCCGCCGGGATGCGCGCATGGTTTTCAGGCTCTCACCGACGAGGTCGAACTGCTCTACCTCCACAGCGTCGCGTACGCGGCAAGCCATGACCGCGGCATCAACCCTCAGGATCCGCGCTGCGCGATCGCGTGGCCGATGCCCGTTGCGATGCTGTCGCCCAAGGACCGGTCCCGCCCCATGCTAGGGCCCGATTTCGGCGGGATCACGCCATGAAGTGCCGGCATTGCGGCGCGCCGCTGCGTCACAGATTCTTGGATCTCGGCTTCGCGCCGCCATCCAACGCCTATCTGTCCGCCGCCGATCTCGTACGGCCGGAAACCTATTATCCTCTGCGCGTCCTCGTATGCGGCCGGTGCTGGCTGGTGCAGACGGAGGACCATGCGCGCGCTGACACGCTCTTCGCCGACGACTATGCGTATCTGTCGAGCACGTCGCGCAGCTGGCTCGACCATGCGCGGCGCTACACCGCTCATGCAATCGACGTCTTCGGCCTCGGGCCGCGGAGCCATGTCGTGGAGGCCGCGTCGAACGACGGCTATCTGCTGCGCAATTTCGTGGCAGCCGGCATCCCCTGCCTTGGCATCGAGCCCACCGCTGGTACCGCGGCGCTCGCC
>JBIKXN010000069.1:0-11443 GCA_044355765.1 Alphaproteobacteria bacterium | reverse complement strand
ATGCGATGTCGATCGAACACGAGGACGCGTCGATGAGCCCGGAGGAAGGGGTGGAGAAGTCTGTCCGGCTGCTCCGCGCCGCTATGGTCAATCAGCGGCAGCCGGCGGCGCCGGTCCGTCGACCGCCGCGCGCAGCGCGGCGATGACGCCGGGCGCCGCGGCGACGCAGCGATTGGCCCGCACGGGGCCCTGGCCGGCGAAGAAATCCTCGACGACGGCGCCCGCCTCCTCCGCCAGCACCAGGCCCGCGCAGACGTCCCAGGCGTTGATCCGGTTCTCCCAGAATCCTTCGAGTCTTCCGTCGGCGACGTAGGCGAGGCTGAGGGCCGCCGAGCCGAAGCGCGAGAACTCGGCGCCCTGCGCGACCAGACGCTGCATGACCGCGGCGAAACGTTCCGGCGCCTGGCGCAGACCGAAGCCGAGATTGATTCGCGCCGTGTCGACGCCTGCCGCGCTCGCGCGCATCTTCCGGCCGTCGCATGTGGCGCCATGCCCGCGCCGCGCGGCGAACATCTCGCCGCGCACCGGATCGTAGACGAAACCGAGCATCGGCACGTTGTCGACCAGCAATCCCACCGACACGCACCACAGCGCGATGCCGCGGACGAAATTCGAGGTGCCGTCGATCGGATCAATCACCCAGCAGACCGAGCCGTCGCCCTGCCGCCCATGCTCCTCGCCGAGGACGCCGTCGCCTGGAAAGGCGCCCCGCAGCCTCTCGACCAGAAGTCGTTCGACCTCGCGATCGGCGGCGGAGACGAAATCCTGGGCTCCCTTGGTTTCGACCACCAGTTCGAGCCGCCGCGCGAAGAAGGCGCGAGCCGCCTCCCCCGCCATGCGGGTAGCGGCAAGCCCCTGTTCGAAACGCTGCCCGAGCTCGTCCATGACGCGATTCTCCAATTGGCGTGCGGGGCATTTGTTATAGATTCATGTCAGTCTTGCGAAGCGCCGCGATCGCGCGGCCGTCAACCGGGAGGAACGAAGATGACGATCCGTATCGTCGGCGCCGTCGCGGCGCTGGTCGCCGGCACCGTGCTGGCCGGCGCGGCCCAGGCCCAGGGCCGCCTCAATCTCTACTGCTCGGTCCAGGAGGACTGGTGCCAGCTGATGCAGACCGAGTTCGAGAAGGCGACGGGCATCCGCGTGGCGATGACCCGCAAGTCCTCGGGCGAAACCTACGCACAGGTAAAGGCCGAGAAGGACAATCCGCGCGGCGACATCTGGTGGGGCGGCACGGGCGATCCGCATCTCCAGGCCGCGGAGGAGAACCTGACCGCGGACTACGAGACGCCGCGCATGGGCGAGATGCAGGACTGGGCGGTCCAGCAATGGCGGACCGGACGCAAGCGAACGATCGGGATCTATGCCGGCGCGCTCGGCTTCGGATTCAACACCGAACTTCTCGCCAAGAAGAACCTGCCCGAGCCGAAGTGCTGGGCCGACCTGATCAATCCCGCCTACAAGGGCGAGGTCCAGGTGGCGAACCCGCATTCTTCGGGAACGGCGTACACGATGGTGGCCTCGCTCGTGCAGATCATGGGCGAGAACGGCGCCTTCGACTATCTGCGCAAGCTCAACACCAACGTGAACCAGTACACCAAGTCCGGTGCCGCCCCGATCGTCGCAGCCGGTCGCGGCGAGACGCTGATCGGCATCGTGTTCATGCACGACGCGATCACGCAGGCGGTACGCAACTTCCCGATCAAGACCGTCGCGCCGTGCGAAGGCACGGGCTACGAGATCGGGTCGATGTCGATCATCGCCGGCGCACGGAACATGGAGAGCGCCCGGAGATTCTATGACTGGGCTCTTTCCGCGGAGGCCCAGGCGCTCGGCGCGCGCGCGCAGAGCTATCAGGTGCCGTCCAACCGTAACGCACCCACGCCCCCGCAGGCGCCGAAGCTCTCCGAGATCAAGCTGATCAACTACGACTTCGCGAAGTTCGGATCCTCGGACGAGCGCAAGCGTCTGCTGCAGCGCTTCGACGCCGAGATCAAGATCGCCAACTGACGCGCGGCCGGGCCCGTCGACAATGCCGGTTTGCGTCCTGATCTGGCTTGCCGTCGGCTGGTCCGGCTTCGCCCTCCTGCCCTGGTACGGGCTGGAGGACGGGATCACCCGCACCCCGTTGCGGTTCTATCTCGGCGACGAAGCGGGACCCGGTCTCGTGCAGGCGGCGATGCACGGGCGCTGGTGGCTGTGGCCCGTCGCGGCGGCGCTAGCGCTCCCCCTCGCCGCGATCGGCAGACGGCTCGACGAGAGGCGGATCGGAACGCTGTTCATCCTGGCCGGCGGCATCGGGCTCGCCTGGATCTGGATCCAGGGGTTCGCGCTTACGCATCGCGGCTGGGGCTGGTCGGTCCTTGCGGAACTGTTCGGTCCGACGCGCCAGCGCCAGTTCGGCATGGGCTGGGGCGCCGCGGCGACGGCCACGGGGTTGCTCTTCGTGCTCACCACTGGCATCGCCAAGCGCGGCGCGATGCGCGGGGACGTTTTCGTGACGGGCGCGATCGGCCTCGTCCTGGCGACCGTCGCGCTTTTCGTCTTCTGGCCGGTCGCCGAGGTGCTGTTCGAAGCCGCCATCACCCCCGATGGCCGCTACGCGCTCGAACCGCTGGCGGCCCGCCTGTCGACGCAGACGATCTGGGGGCTGGGCTGCTTCCAGGGGCAGCGGTCCTGTGGCGTGTTCTGGAATTCGGTACTGCTCGCCTCGATCGTCGGCGTCACCACCACGCTGCTGGGCCTGGCCTTCGCGCTGCTGGCGCAGCGTACCGCATTCCCGGCCAAGCCGCTGCTCAAGCTGGTCGCCGTGCTGCCGGTCATCACGCCGCCCTTCGTGATCGGCCTGGCGATCATCCTGCTCTTCGGCCGCAACGGCGCCATCACCCTGTTCCTGGAAAGCGCATTCGGCATCCCGCCGACACGCTGGATCTACGGGCTTCCCGGCCTCGTCCTCGTGCAGACGCTCGCCTTCACGCCGATCGCATTCATGGTCCTGCTTGGCGTCGTCCAGGGCGTCAGCCCGTCGATGGAGGAAGCGGCGCAGACGCTGCGGGCCTCACGTTGGCGGGTCTTCACCACCGTGACGCTGCCGTTGATAAGGCCCGGTCTCGCGAACGCCTTCCTGATCGGATTCGTCGAGAGCCTCGCCGACTTCGGCAACCCGCTGGTGCTGGCCGGCAACTACGGTGTGCTGTCGACGCAGATCTTCTTCGCCATCGTCGGCGCACAGAGCGATCCAGGACGCGCTGCGGCGCTGTCCATGGTCCTGCTCGCGGTCTGCCTGGCGGCATTCTTCCTGCAGAATCTGTGGCTCGGCAGGCGCGCCTACACCACCGTCGCCGGCAAGGGCGACGGTGGCGTGCACGCGCCCCTGCCGCGCGCGGCGCGCTGGGCGATCTACGCCAGCGCCGTGCCGTGGATGGCGTTCACCCTGCTGATCTACGCGATGATCCTGGTCGGCGGATTCGTCGAGAATTTCGGGCGCGACAACAGCTTCACGCTCAAGCACTACGTCGTCACCTTCGGCATCGAGTGGGGCCAGCACGGGATCGTCTGGGCCGGCCGCGCATGGAATTCGCTGTTCACGACGCTGCAGCTCTCGGCGATCGCCGCGCCGCTGACCGCCGCGCTCGGGCTGCTGACGGCGTATCTTCTTGCGCGCCAGAGCTTCGCCGGCAAGCGCGCCTTCGAATTCACGACCATGCTCAGCTTCGCGATCCCCGGTACGGTGATCGGCGTGAGCTACATCGTAGCGTTCAACGTTCCACCGCTCGAACTGACCGGGACGGGAATCATCCTCGTCATCTGCTTCATATTCCGCAACATGCCGGTCGCGATACGCGCCGGCGTCGCGACGCTGTCGCAGATCGACAAGAGCCTCGACGAATGCTCGCTCATGCTTCGTCATGGCAGCTTCGCAACGCTGCGGCGCGTCGTGCTGCCGCTGCTGCGGCCGGCGATCGTCGCGGCGATGGTCTACAGCTTCGTGCGCGCGATCACGTCCGTCAGCGCCGTCGTCTTCCTGGTCAGCGCGGAATACAACCTGGCGACGGCCTATATCGTCAACCGCGTCGAAGTCAGCGAGTACGGTGTCGCGATCGCCTATTCCTCGGCGCTGGTCGTGATCATGGCCGCCGGCATCGGGCTGATCCAGCTGGCGGTCGGCGAACGGCGCCTCGGCCGTCGCGCCGGCTCGGCGTCCATCTTGCGCGAGGCAGCATCATGAAGATCGGTTCCCGTTCGGCGGATGTCGAATTCCGCGACGTCACGCGCCGCTTCGGCAACGTCGTCGCGGTCGACTCGATATCCTTCAGGATCGACAGCGGGACGCTTGTCACGCTGCTCGGTCCGTCCGGTTGCGGCAAGACCACGACCCTGCGGATGATCGCCGGCCTCGAGGTTCCCAGCGCCGGAACGATCCTGATCGGCGGCAAGGACGTCACCCGCCTGCCCGCCACCGACCGCGACGTCAGCATGGTCTTCCAGAGCTACGCGCTCTTTCCCCACATGACGGTCATCGAGAATGTCGGCTACGGCCTTGCCGCCGGGAGCGGCACCAAGGCCGAGCGCCTCGAACGCGCGCAGGCCGGGCTGGAACTCGTCGGGCTTGCCGGCTACGACGCGCGCATGCCCAGCGAATTGTCCGGCGGCCAACAGCAGCGTGTCGCCGTCGCCAGGGCACTGGTCCTCGAGCCGAGCGTCCTGCTCTTCGACGAACCGCTCTCCAATCTCGACGCCAAGCTGCGTCGCCGCATGCGCGAGGAGATCCGCGACCTTCAGCAGAAGCTGGGCCTCACAGCGGTCTACGTCACCCACGACCAGGAAGAGGCGATGGCGGTGTCGGACACGATCGTCGTCATGAGCCAGGCGCGCATCGCCCAGTCCGGAACGCCCGCCGATCTCTATGACCGTCCCCACAGCCGTTTTGTGGCCGACTTCATCGGCGGCGCGAATCTCCTCCCCTGCGAGGTCGGGGCGCATCGCGGGGCGCTGGCGACGATCCGGCTCGGCCCGCTCGTCTTCGATCTGCCGCATCGCGACATCAGGGCGGGCGCGGCGACGCTGGCGGTCCGCCCCCATGCGATCGCCCTGCACTCCGGCGCGAGGGACGGCACGCTGCCGGTGGAGATCCGCAAGGCGACCTATCTGGGCTCGCATGTGGAGTATACGCTCGCGTCGGTCGCAGGCGAGTTGTTCGCGGTCGCCGCCGCCGAAGGGGCACCCCTCTTCGCGCGCGGCAGCACCGCCCATGCGACGCTGGGCCCGGCGGGTCTTGCGCTTGTGCACGACTGAAACGACGGAAGGAACGCGCATGATCGGGATCTGCCAGTTCGGGGCCGGAAGGATCGGCGCCATCCATGCGGCGAACGTCGCCGCCAGCGGAGCGCGCCTCGTCTATGTGGTCGATGTCGACGCCGAAGCGGCGGCGCGCCTCGCTGCGCGCCATGGCGCGCGCGTCGCCGATGCCGACACCGCGCTCGCCGATCCGTCCGTCGCCGCGGTGATCATCGCCAGTTCCACGGACACCCATGCCGATCTGATAGAGCGCGCCGCGCGCGCCGGTAAGACGATCTTCTGCGAAAAGCCGGTCGACCTGTCGCTGGCGCGCGCCGATCGCTGCGTCGCGGCGGTGGCGGCGACGGGCATGCGCGTCCTGATGGGTTTCAACCGGCGCTTCGATCCGAGCTTCGCGGCGCTGAAGCGACGCATTGGCGCCGGTGCGATCGGCACGGTGGAGATGGTGCAGATCACCAGCCGCGATCCGCGCCCGCCGCCGGTCGCCTATGTCCGCGTCTCCGGCGGATTGTTCCGCGATATGATGATCCACGATTTCGACATGGCGCGCTTCATTCTTGGCGAGGAACCGGTAGAGGTGTCGGCCGCCGCCTCGTGCCTCGTCGATCCCGCCATCGGCGCGGTCGGCGACGTCGATTCCGCCCTCGTGACCCTGCGCACGGCGTCCGGACGGCTGTGCCAGATCTCCAACAGCAGACGCGCGGCCTATGGCTACGACCAGCGGGTCGAAGTGCTCGGATCGGGCGGCATGCTGGAAGCCGGCAACCCGCGACCGACGACGGTCGTGTCCTCGACCGCTGCAGGCGTTTCGGCCGACACGCCCTACGACTTCTTCCTCGAGCGCTACGCGGACGCCTATCGCGCCGAACTGGCGCATTTCATGGATGTCTGCGGCGGACGCGCCGAGCCGCTGGTCGGGATCGAAGATGGCAGGCAGGCGCTCGCCCTCGCGGAGGCGGCGATCGAGAGCGCCAGATCGGGTCGCGCCGTGCGCGTCTGATCGTCGCGCGCCGCGACCCGATCAGGCGGCTGCGGACGGCCCGCGCGATACGATGCGCGCGGCCGGCAGGCGGACGGTGACGGTCGTCCCGATCCCCACCTCGCTGTCTATCGTCAGCGTCCCACCGTGCATTTCCACCATCGCCTTCGACAGCGGCAGCCCGAGCCCCGTCCCCTCGTGCTTGCGTGCGAGCGAGGAGTCGACCTGGCCGAACGCAGCGAGCGCGATCGGGATGTCGTCGGGCGACATTCCTATCCCGGTGTCGGCGATTTGGATGTCGAGCGCGTCCTTGGTCCCGACGACAGTGATCCGGACCCGTCCGCCGGGCTTCGTGAACTTGATCGCGTTGGTGAGCAGATTGATCAGCACCTGCTTTATCTTCCGCTCGTCAGCCAGCAGGACGACCCCTTCCGGCGCGACCGAGGTCCGGAGCGCGATCTCGGCCTGCTGCGCGCGCCCCGATACCAGCCGCAGGCAGGCGGTGATGGTGGCGCCGAGCTCGAACCGGCTCTCGCTGAGCTCGGCCTTTCCGGCCTCGATCTTCGAGAGGTCGAGGATGTCGTTGATGACATCGAGCAGATGCCGACCGCTGTTCCATATGTCGAGCGCATATTCGCGGTACTGCGCCGAGCCGAGGCTGCCGAACAGCTCGTCCTTCATGATTTCCGCGAAACCGATCACCGCGTTGAGCGGGCTGCGCAACTCGTGGCTCATGTTGGCCAGGAATTCGGACTTGGTGCGGTTCGCTCGCTCGGCTTCGTTGCGCAGGGCGTCGAGCCGCGCGGCGAGACCCGCCATCTCCGCGCGCTGCGCCGCCAGCTTGCCCTGGACCCGCTCCAGCTCGGCGACCCGCGTCGCCAGGGCCATCTCGTGCCGCATCGACGTCGTGACGTCGTTCAGCGTCACCAGCAGGCCGCCATCCGCGAGCGATGCGGAATCGACCTGGAACTGACGACCGTCGCGCAGCGCAACGACGAATTCGCGCCCCTCGAGCACTCCGCCCATTGCCGTGGCGATCCATTCGGCGTCGTCAGTCGCACCGGAGGTGTCCACCAGACCGCTGGCGACGATGGCCGCCATCATGTCGCAGAACGCGGTCCCGGGCGCGGCGAGCGCGCCAACGGGTTGGAGGAGGCTCCGCCAGCGCGCGTTGCAGGCGACGAACCTGCGCTGCGAGTCGATCACGCAGGCGGCGCTGGGAAAGCGGCTGAACACGTCCCAGGACAGCGCGGGTTCGAGCGCCGGCAAGGCGTGAGGGGGCGCACCGGTCTCTGACATGGCGCGGATGGTCCCTCCAGAATTGTTAGGGTTCGGTTGACGGGCGCCGCCTCAGTTGGCCGCTTCCCCCTGCCCGCCGCGGCCCGAACGCCGCTGGATCACGACCGACAGCGGAATGCTGACGATATAGGCCGCTCCCGACGCGAGCAGCGTCGCCCAGGGCGCGGTCGCCAGGCCGCCGACGAAGATCGCCGCCAGCACCAGGGCCGGCAGCGTCAGGGCCCGGGGAATGCGCATCTGCTTGAGCGAGAACGTTGGCAGGCGGCTGACCATCAGCACGCCGACGCCGAACAGGACGCAGATGGCGATCCAGGGAGGCTGCGCGCCGCCGTGGTCGAACTCGAAGGACAGCATCAGCGGCAGCATCGCGAGGCCGGCTCCGGCGGGAGCCGGCACGCCGGTGAAATAATATCTTGCCCAGACCGGGGTGCTGGGGTCGGCCAGCATCGTGTTGAAACGCGCGAGCCGCAGCGCGCAGCATACCGCGTAGAACAGCGCCGCGGCCCAGCCGATGCCGCCCGCCTCATGGCTGCTCCAGAGATACAGCATCAGCGCCGGCGCCGCGCCGAAGCTGACGAAGTCCGAAAGCGAGTCGAGTTCCGCGCCGAATTTCGAGGTGGCGTTGAGCAGGCGCGCCATGCGCCCGTCCAGACCATCGAGGACCGCGGCGACGATGATCGCCGCGACGGCATGTTCCCAGCGTTCGAGGAAGGCGAAGCGGACCGCGGTCAGACCGGCGCAGAGCGCGCCGATCGTCAGGATGTTTGGGATGAGGGCGCTGACGCGTCGCCCGCCGAGCGGCGAGCGCCGGCGGGGCGTTTCGCTCTCGGCAGCGCCCCCGGCCATCTCAACGCACCTCGCCGCGACGCGCCGCTTCGGTTCCGTCCAGTTCGGCCAGGACCGTCTCGCCGGCCACGGCGCGCTGGCCGACCGCGACCAGCGGTTCGGTGCCGTCGGGCAGATAGACGTCCACGCGACTGCCGAAGCGGATGAGCCCGTAGCGCGCTCCGGCGCGGGCGGCGCTGCCCTGCGTGGCCTCGCAGATGATGCGGCGGGCGATCAATCCCGCGATCTGGACTACCGCGACGTCGCGACCATCGGGCAGGCCGATCGCGAGCGACATGCGTTCGTTGTCGACCGACGCCTTGTCGAGCGATGCGTTGAGGAACTTGCCGGGCCGGTAATGGGCGGCCGTCACCGTTCCATCGACCGGGAACCGGTTCACATGGACGTCGAAGACGTTGAGGAAGATGCTGATCCGAAGACGCTCCGCCTCGCCGATCCCCAGTTCGGCCGGCGGCGCCGCGCGCGTGATCGCCTGGACCCTGCCATCGGCTGGACTGATGACGAGACCAGGTCGCACCGGCGTGACGCGATCCGGATCGCGGAAGAAATACGCCACCCAGGCGGCGACGCCGGCCAGCAGCCAGCCAACCGGCGGATAGGCCCAGAAGCCGACCAGGGTCGCAGCCGCGGCGATGGCAAGGAATGGCCATCCGGCGCGATGGATCGGGACGATGGAGGAGATGATCGTGTCTAGCATTGCACCGCCGGGGATGATGCGCCGGACGCCCCGACGCCTGATCCGAACACTTACCAGCAGCCGCGACCGATGGAACGCGAAATCCCGAGATCGCCCGGCCGGGCCCTCAGCGCCGATCGGGCAGGCTGAACACCTGACCGGGATAGATGAGATCGGGGTCGCGTATCATCCCTTTGTTCGCTTCGTAGATGACCGTGTAGCGGGTTCCCGCGCCGTAGACACGCCGCGCGATGCGCCAGAGCGAGTTGCCGGGCTGCACGACGATCCGGTCGACGGTCGGGCCCGGTTCCGGCTGCGGCTCGGCACGCGCGAAGGGCAACTCGATGCGCTGCGCGACCCGGCCATCGGCGCCGAACTGGTCGACGCGTAGCGTATAGACCCCAGGGCTGACAGGGTTTTCCGGACGAAGCATCCACCGCCCCTCGGGGTCCGCCGTGGCCCTTCCGATCGGCCTGCCGTCCAGATAGACCTGGAGCGTGGTACCGGCCGGCGCTCGGCCGGATAGGACGACTTCCCCGGCCTGATCGTAGTCGATCGTCTCGAGCGTGAGCGGCAGCGCGGTCGCCTGCCCTGCGGGCGCGGCGGGTGCCTGCAACACCCGGCTCGGAGCCTGGTTCTGCGGGTCGCGGGGCACCGCGAGGGCGACTGCGCCGCCAGCGGCGGGCGCCCCGTCCTGTCGCTGCCGCTCGGGAACGACCACGACCACGACCCGGTCCGAACGCCGCCCCGCCGCGTCGCCAGGCCCGCGTACGAGCAGCGACAATTCCCGGTTGCCACCCGCCAGAGGCTTGGCGGGTATCGCCACCCACTCTCCGCGCTGATCGGCCACCACGCGCGCGATCTCGGTTTCCCCGTCTAGAACGATCACGGTGGCGCCGGGTTCGGCGCGTCCGGCGATCACGGCCATGCCGTCGGTGGCGACGCGAACGACGTCGAAGCTCGGCTCCACCGGTGGCGCCCGTGGCGGCGTCGCGGGAGCTGGCGCGGTCGGTCTCGGCACCGCCGTCGCCGGAGCCTGCTGCACTGGGGCCTCCTGCACCGGGGCGACGGGGTCGAGAGGCTGCCGGGGGGGCGCTTGCTGGGGAGAAGCCTGCTGGGTGGCCGGCGGCGGCGGGGCGGCGGCAGGCGCCGCTTGCGGTTGAGACGCGGGGGCCGGGGCAGGCTCCGACGCGGGTGCCGGCGCCGGTGGCTGGACGACGCGCGCGAGTTCGTTGCGCGCGGGCGGGACCTCGTCGACGGCCGGGGCCGGACGCCGCGGCTGCACCGTCGCGGACCCGGCAGCGCCCTCGGGCGCAGCGGCCGGTCCGGCGACGCGCGGGTCGCCAGGACGCTCCGGCGTTTCGCGCACGAGCACCAGCGCCCAGATCGTGCCGACTAGGAGGACCACAAGAGTGGCCAGTCCGATCAGAAGCTTTCGGCTCAAAGCGCTCGGGACCCCGCATCAAAGACGCGCAATCTAGGCGACCGCCCCCCGCAGGGGCAATCTGGGATTGCTTGGGTGAGGATCGTTTGGGCGCGCGTTTCCGGGCGGCGCGGCTTTGACCCGCGCCGGCACCACCGTATATTCGAGCCAGGTCGAACCGCCCGCCGGAAACTTTGCCGCCATGCCCCTGCCCCGCTCCGTCTGCGTCTTCTGCGGATCCTCCGATCGGGGAGCCCGCACGCATCGCGCGGAGGCCGCAAAGCTTGGCGGCTTGCTGGCCGCGAACGGCATCGACCTCGTCTATGGCGGCGGAAGAGTAGGGCTCATGGGGGTCGTTGCCGACGCCGCGCTCGACGCCGGAGGGCGCGTGATCGGGGTCATCCCCGAGCATCTGCTGCGCCGCGAGGTCGGTCATCGCCGGACCAGCGAATTGATCGTCACGGCTTCGATGCATGAGCGCAAGGCGACGATGTTCGCGCGCTCGGACGCGTTCGTCGTCCTGCCCGGCGGTCCGGGCACGCTCGACGAGACCTTCGAGATCCTGACCTGGCGCCAGCTCGGCCTGCACGACAAGCCCGTGATGATCTGCGACGGTGCGGGCTATTGGCAGCCCCTGGTCGAGTTGATCGACCACATGATCCGCGCCCGCTACGTCAGGGCCGCCTTCCGCGGCTTCTTCTCGGTCGAAGCCGGACCCGAAGCGGTCATAGAGCGCCTGCGCCGCGCATCGCCGCGCCGCCGCCCCAGCCGCGCCGACCGGATCTGAACCCAGGGTCCGCCAAAGCGCCCCCGGCTTCCCGGACGCCTAACGCGCGCGCGACGGCAGCATTAAACGCGAAACGCGCTCCAGAAGCTGCGCGGGGTGGCCAGGCACTGCGGCCGGGCCACCCCGGATGGGCCG
>JBIKXN010000440.1:0-3431 GCA_044355765.1 Alphaproteobacteria bacterium | reverse complement strand
GCAATCTCGAGATGTCGATCACCTCGGCGCAGGAACTGGCGACGATCTTCCCGCAATGGTCGATCTTCACCGCCGGCTATCTGCTGCGCGACGCCGACCACCAGAAGAAGGTCTTCGCCAGCCCGATCATGGACGAGCTCAAAAAGCCCGTCGAAGACCGGCTTGGCGTCAAGCTGCTCTCGGTCATGTATCTCGGCCGGCGGCAGTTGAACCTTCGCACCGAGAAGGAGATCCGCCGTCCCGAGGATCTGGCGGGCCTCAAGCTGCGCATGCCCAACTCCGAGGCGTGGCTCTTCCTCGGCACTGCGCTGGGCGCGAATCCGCTGCCGCTGGCCTTCACCGAGATCTACACCGCGCTGCAGACCGGCGCCGTCGACGGCCAGGACAATCCGCTGCCGAGCAACCGGGACTCCAAGTTCTACGAGGTCACCAAGCAGATCGTGCTGACCAGCCACCTGGTCGACCAGAACTATGTCGCGTTCTCGAAGCGGGTCTGGGACCGCCTGACGCCGGCCCAGCGGGCGATCGTCCAGAAGGCGTCCGACGACGCCTCCGAACTCGGCCGCCAGCGCCAGCTCAAGCTCGAGGACGAGCTCGAGGCCTTCTTCAAGGAGCGCGGCCTCAAGGTCTACACGCCCGATGTCGAGGCGTTCCGCACGCGGGTCCAGCGCATGTATCTGGAGTCGCGGTTCGCGCGCGACTGGCCTGCAGGCATGGTCGAGAAGATCAACGCAATCCGGTAACGCCCCAATCCAGGGCAGCGCCCCGCCGTTCTGTTCCGGCGGGGCGCCCCAACACGGAGATCGGCCTTGCGCGCGATCGCCCGCTGGCTCCAGGCGAGGGCCGAGAATTTCGCCGTTTTCCTGATGTCGGCCATGTTCGCGGCCTTCGTCATCCAGGTCTTCATGCGCTACGCGGTCAATCGGCCGGTGGCGTGGACGCTGGAGATCTGCCTGACCGCCTGGCTCTGGCTGGTCCTTTGGGGCGGCGCCTTCGTCGTCAAGGATCGCGACCACGTGAAGTTCGACATCGTCTACGTGGCGATGCGCGAACGTGGCCGCCGCGCGCTCGCCCTGGTCTCGGCCGTGGCGATCCTGGCCGGTTTCCTGGTCTCGCTGCCGGGCGCGCTCGACTACATCACCTTCTATTCGCTGAAATCGAGCGTCAGCCTTCGCATCCGGCTCGACATCGTGTTCAGCGTCTATGCGATCTTCGCGGTGGCGATCATCGTGCGATATGGCGCGCGCATCGTCCTCCTGCTGCGCGGCGCGCCGACGGCGACGCTCGACGGGGAGACGCGCACATGAGCCTCGCCTTCGCCGTCACGCTGATCGCAATGTTCGGTCTCGCCGCGCTGGGTACGCCGATATCGCTCAGCATGATGACCGCCGCCGTCGCGTATCTGCTGGTCAAGGGACAGGATCTGGGTCTTGCGGCCGAGCAGATCATCCAGGGCCTCTACGACAGTTTCGTGATCCTGGCGGTGCCGCTGTTCATCATCGCCGCCAACGTCATGAACTCGGGGTCGATCACGACGCGGCTCAACGAATTCTGCGTCGCGCTCGTGGGCCGGTTTCGCGGCGGCCTCGGCCATGTGAACATCGTGGTCAGCATCATCTTCTCGGGCATGTCGGGATCGGCTGTCGCCGACGCGGCGGGCACGGGCAAGATCTCGATCGACCTGATGACCAAGAACAACCGCTACACGCCGGGCTATGCCGCGGCGATCACGGCGGCGTCGGCGGTCATCGGTCCGATCATCCCGCCTTCCATCCCGATGGTGCTCTACGCGCTGGTCTCGGATACCTCCGTCGGGTACCTGTTCATCGGCGGCGCCATCCCGGGTCTTCTGATCGGCGCCGTGCTGATGGGATACAACCACTGGATCGCCGTCCGCCGCGGCTTCCCGGTCGACGAGAAGGTGCCGCTGGCCGAGCTTCCGCGCACGACGATGCGCGCCTTCCCGGTGCTGCTGATGCCCTTCATCCTGCTCTACGGGATCTATGGCGGCATCGCGACGCCGACCGAGGCGGCGGCGATGGCGGCGACCTATGCGCTGCTGCTCGCCGCCTTCTTCTATCGCGAACTGACCTGGCGCGGGCTGTACAACGTCCTGCTCGACAGCACGCGGTCCTCCGCATCGGTGGGCCTGCTGATCGGCGGCGCGCTGATATTCAATTACATCGTGGCCAGCGAGAACATCCCGGGCACGGTTTCGGCATGGCTGACCGGCATCGAGATTTCGCCGCTCGCGTTCCTGTTGTTGGTCAACCTGCTGCTGCTCGTCCTGGGTTGCCTGCTCGATGCCAGCACGATCATCCTCGTGATCCTTCCGCTCTTCGTGCCGACCTGCAAGGCGCTGGGCATCGACCTCGTCCATTTCGGCGTCGTCACGGTGGTCAACGCCATGATCGGCCTGATCACGCCGCCCTACGGGGTGCTCCTGTTCGTGACCAACGCCGTCACCGGGATACCGCTGCGCACGATGATCGCCGAGATCTGGGGCTTCGTGGCCGTGCTGGTCGTCGCGCTATTCGCGATGATCCTGTTCCCCGAGATCGTGCTCTGGCTGCCGCGGATGTTCGGCTACGAGGGCAACTGACGCGAAACGGCCTGCAGGCCGCGGACACATCGAACCGGGGCGCACGCCATGTCCATTCGAATCGGCATCAATCCGATCACCTGGAGCAACGACGACCTGCCCGAACTCGGCGGCGACACGCCGCTCGAGACCTGTCTCGCCGAGACGCGGCTGGCCGGCTATGCGGGCACCGAGATGGGCGGGAAATTCCCGAACCGCACCGAGGCCCTGAAGCCGATCCTGGACCGCCACGCCCTCGCCTTCATTTCGGGCTGGTACAGCGCGCGGCTGATGGAGCGCGACGCGGCGGCGGAGATCGCGGCGATGCAGGGCCATCTCGACCTGATGGCCGGCATGGGCTGCCCGGTGATGGTGTTCGCCGAGGGCACCGGGTCGGTGCAGGGCGATCGCGGCCGGGCGGCGAACGAGCGGCCGCGCGTCCCGGAGGAGTTCTGGCCGGAATACGCGCGCCGGGTCGAGGCGGTGGGCGAGCACATGGCGGCGCGCGGTGTGCGGCTCGCCTTCCATCATCACATGGGCACGGCGATCCAGGACGCGGACGACATCGACCGGTTGCTCGCCCTGACCGGGCCCGCGGTCGGCCTGCTGCTCGACACCGGCCATGCCACCTATGCCGGCATCGATCCAGGTGCGCTCGCGCGGCGTCACGCGGCGCGGATCGTCCATGTCCATTGCAAGGACGTCCGCCGCAAGGTGCTCGACGCCGCGCTCGCCGCGGGCAGGTCATTCCTGGATTCGGTCCTCGACGGCGTCTTCACGGTGCCGGGCGATGGCGATGTCGATTTCGCGCCCGTTCTGGAGACGCTGCGTTCCGCCGCCTATGCCGGGT
>JBIKXN010000439.1:0-3436 GCA_044355765.1 Alphaproteobacteria bacterium | reverse complement strand
GCGCGCGCGCCGGCCCCGCTCGCGGCGGCGAGCGTCGAGCCGCCGAGCCGCGACGCGTCTTCCCTGGCCGCGGTCGTCGGGCGTCCGCTCTTCTCGCCCTCGCGGCGCCCGGTCGTCGCGGAGAATGCCGCGTCGGCCGGTTCGGCGCGCGCCATCGCGCTGCGGGTCGAGGGCGTGATCGAGATCGGTGGTCGCCGGCGCGCGATCATCCGGCGGGAGGGCGCCGGCGAGAGCGTGCGCGTGTCCGAGGGGGACATGGTCGAAGGCTGGACGGTGCGCAGCATCGCCAGCGAGCGGGTCGTTCTGGTTTCGCCGTCGGGCGAACTGGTCCTGCCGACGCGCTGAGGCGCGCTCAGTCCGCCGCGCCGGCGGCGGTCGCGGGCGTCGCGACGGGGTTCTGGCGCTGGCGACGCACCGGGACCGCAACGCGCCAGCGCCGGTCGCAGATGCTCAGCATTCCGCCGAGCGCCATCAGCCCGGCGCCGATCCAGATCCACGGCACCAGAGGCTTCCAATAGGCGCGGACGACCCAGCCGCCCGCGGGATCCGGATCGCCGAGCGCGACATAGATGTCCGACAGCATGGTGGTGCGGATCGAGGTGTGGCTGGTGACCCGACGCTGGACGTTGAAGAGACGCCGCTCGGGGTGGAGCGTCGCGATCTCGGCGCCATCGCGCAGCAGCACGATCGTCGCGCGGTCCGCGAGGAAGTTGGCGCCGACCTGCTTGTCGACGGCGTCCAGCCGCAGCGTGTAGCCCGATATCGTCGTGGTGTCGCCGGGGCGCATCGCGACGATCCGCTCGACTTCCCAAGCGGACGCCGCGACGCCGAATGTGGTGATCGCGAGGCCGAGATGCGCGAGCGTCATGCCGTGCGCCGCCAGCGGCCGGCTGCGCGCGCGCCGCAGGCTCTCGGCGAAAGGCGCCTTGAACAGGTGCACGCGCTCCGCCCATTCGACGACCACACCGATCGCGACCCAGGCGCCTATGCCGAGCCCGCCGATCGCCAGGAGCGGTCCGCCGCCGGTCGCGTAGAGCGCGACCGCCATGAGAAGGATCGCACCGGCGAAGGCGATCCAGAGACGCTGCAGCGCGCCCAGCGCGTCGCCGCGCTTCCAGCCCATGAAGGGACCGAATGCGACCGCGATCAGCAACGGCACCATCAGCGGCGCGAAGGTGGCGTTGAAGAAGGGCGGTCCGACCGAGATCTTGCCGCCACCCATGACGTCGACGATCAGCGGATAGATCGTGCCCACGAAGACCGTCGCGGTCGCCGTCGAGAGCAGCAGGTTGTTGAGGACGAGCGCGCCTTCGCGCGAGACCGGCGCGAACACGCCGCCGCTGCGGAATGCCGGGGCGCGCATCGCGTAGAGGGTCATCGAGCCCCCGATCGTCGCCGCCAGCAGCAGCAGGATGAAGCTGCCGCGCTGGGGGTCCACCGCGAAGGCGTGGACCGAGGTCAGAACGCCCGACCGCACGAGGAAGGTGCCGACCAGCGACAGGCTGAAGGCGACGAGCGCCAGCAGCACGGTCCAGGTCTTGAGCGATTCCCGCTTCTCGACGACGATCACGGAATGGAGGAGCGCGGTGCCGACCAGCCAGGGCATGAAGCTGGCGTTCTCCACCGGATCCCAGAACCACCAGCCGCCCCAGCCGAGCGTGTAATAGGCCCACCAGCTTCCGGTGGCGATGCCGATGGTCAGCGGGATCCAGGCGGCGAGGGACCAGACCCTGACCCACCGCGCCCACAACGCGTCGACCTTGCCTTCGAGAAGCCCAGCCACGGCGAAGGCGAAGGTGATCGAATAGCCGACATAGCCGAGATAGAGAAACGGCGGATGGAAGGCGAGCCCGGGATCCTGGAGGATCGGGTTCAGTCCGCGCCCGTCGGCCGGTGCGGGGAACAGGCGCAGGAAGGGGTTGGAGGTGAGCAGGATGAAGAGGCCGAACCCGGCCGCCACCATCCCCTGCACCGCCAGGACGCGTGCGCGCAGGGTCGCCGGCAACTCGCCGCCGAACAGCGCCACCGCCGCGCCGAACAGCGCCAGGATGAGGACCCAGAGCAGCATCGAGCCCTCGTGGTTCCCCCAGACGCCGGTGATCTTGTAGAGCAGCGGCTTGGTGCTGTGGCTGTTCTCCGCGACGTTGATGACCGAGAAGTCGGATGTCACGTAGGCGTGAACGAGCGCCATGAACGAGAAGGCGACGAAGACGAGTTGCAGCAGGGCGCAGGGTTGGCCGACGCCCATCAGGCCATGGTCGCCGCGCTGCGCGCCCCAGAGCGGCACGGCCGACTGAAGCAGCGCCAGCATCGTCGCCAGGATCAGCGCGAAATGACCGAGTTCTGGGAGCATCCGCCGCGCGCGCCCGCGCTCAGCGCCGCGCGGCGGCGGGGGCGAAGTCCTCCGGCCGGCCAGTGGGCGACACCTTGTAGGGCTTGCCGTCGCGGCCGATGTAGAGGCGCCGCTGTTCCTCGAGCGTGAACGGGCGCGATCCGATCCGGCCGAAGACCGCGATCTGCCCGCCGCTCTCGTCGACCGCGCGATCGCGCTCGAGACCGCGCGAGAGCGAGATCGCCGGCGTGCGGGTCTTGTGCCAGGCGACCACCTCGGGTTTCGGCTCGGGCGAGAAGCCATAGAAGTTGGGCTGGCTCTCGGGCGAGGTGAGCTGCACCACCTTGAGGCCGTTGGCGCCGTCGGCGACATAGGCGAAGGGGGATGCGTTGGTGGCGCCGATGACCACGTCGCGCGCGTCGTTGAGACGACCTTCGTCGGTGAAGCGCTGGTAGATCCGCGGCCGCTCGGGGTTCTCGACGTCGAGGATCAGGAGCCCCTCGCGACCCGCCGCCACATAAGCATAGGTGCGCGCGACCATCATGCGATGGGCGTCCGCCATCGGAACATGGGCGGTCGGCACCAGCCGCGGCGCCGACGGCTCGGTGACATCGATGACATGCATGCCCTTCGCGTCGAGGGCGAAGACGTAGCGGAACTGGATCGCGGTCGACCGCAGGTCGGAGAAGGGCATGGTCGCGAGCACCTTCGGCGCCAGCGGATTGTCCATATCCAGCACCACGAGCCCCTTGCGCGTCGTGACGTAGAAGAAGCGCCCGGCGATGGTCAGGTGCCGCGCGCCGTCCAGGACGCCGCCTTCGTTCCAGGTCAGCGCGCGGCGCAGGAAGTTGTTGCGCGGCTCGCCGTCGGACAGCGTGTTGACGTCGGTCAGGATCAGGCCTTCGCGCGAGTCGGTGATGAAGGCGTAGTCGTAGAGCGGATGGAAGGGCTGCTCCTGGTTCATCTCGCGCATCGCCGGATCGGCGCCGCGCGCGGGGTGGATCGGCTGCGTCGTCGGCAGCACCACGCAGGTGGCGTCGCGCGACGCGATATGCGTGTCGTGGCCCAGCGGCGAGAACGGCGCCGAGATGATGCGCTGCGACA
>JBIKXN010000438.1:0-3437 GCA_044355765.1 Alphaproteobacteria bacterium | reverse complement strand
TGCGCTCGATTCCGTCATCCAGGTCACCGAACGCGACGAATTCGTCTACCACGAGATGATGGCGCATGTGCCGATCGTCGCCCATGGGCGCGCACGCCGCGTGCTGATCGTCGGCGGCGGCGATGGCGGTATCCTGCGCGAGGTGCTGCGCCACGAGGCGGTCGAACGGGTGACGATGGTCGAGATCGACCGGGCGGTCGTCGACATGTGCCTGGAATACATGCCGAGCATCCCGAAACGCGCCTTCCGCGACCGGCGCACCGATCTGGTGATCGCCGACGGCGCGCGCTTCGTCGCCGAGACCGACCAGCGCTTCGACGTGGTGATCGTCGACTCCACCGATCCGTTCGGACCCGGCGAAGTCCTGTTCACCGAGGCCTTCTACCGGAGTTGCAGGCGGGTCCTCGCCCCGGGCGGGATCCTGGTCAACCAGAACGGCGTTCCGTTCATGCAGCCCGAAGAGGTCACGATGACCTATCGTCGGCGCCGCAAGAGCTTCGCCGATGTCGGCTTCTACGTCGCCGCCGTGCCATCCTACTACGGCGGCTTCATGACCCTCGGCTGGGCGTCCGACGATCCGCGGCCGCGGCGCCTCTCCGCGCCGGCGATCGCGCGCCGCGCGGCGGCCGCCGGCATCGGCAGGATGCGCTACTATACGCCGGCCATCCACCACGCCTGCTTCGCGCTGCCGGCCTTCGTGCTGCCGCATATCCGCTGACGCGCGCGCCGCACCTCAGTTCATCAACCGCGGCAGCGTCAGCGCGATCGCGGGGAAAGCGACCACCAGCGCAAGCCTGATCACGTCGGCGGCGACGAAGGGCGTTATCCAGCGGAACAGCAGTCCCGACGGCAGGCCGAGCGTCGACTGGACCACGAACAGGTTCATGCCGACCGGCGGGCTGATCAGCCCCAGTTCGACCACCATGACGATCACGATCCCGAACCAGATCGGATCGAAGCCGAGCGACTTCACGATCGGGAAGAAGATCGGAATCGTCAGCAGGATCATCGACAATTCCTCGAAGAACGTGCCGAGCACGACATAGAGGACGCAGATGGCCGAGATCACGACATAGGGGTGCGCGCCGATCCCGGTGACGAAGTCCTGCAGCGCCGCAGGGAAGCGGATGAAGTTCATCAGGTTGGAGAACACCAGCGCGCCGATCAGGATCAGGAAAAGCGTCGCCGTCAGCCGCGCGGTCTCGACCGCGCAGTCGAGGAAGTCGCGACGGCGCATGCCGCCGCGCAGCGCAGCGAAGACGAAGGCGCCGAATGCGCCGATGCCGGCGCCCTCGGTGGCGGTGAAGGCTCCCGCATAGAGCCCTCCCATGATCAGGCCGAAGAGCGCGACGACCGGCCCCACCTTGGTCAGCAGCCGCATCCGTTCGCCCCAGGGCGCGCGCTCCGCCGCCGGTCCCGCGGCAGGCAGGCGCCAGACGATCAGGCGGATGGTCGCCGCGTAGAGCGCGATCGCGAGCAGGCCCGGGACGACGCCGGCCATGAACAGCCTGGCGATGTCGGTGCTGGTCATGATCCCGTAGATGACCATGATCACCGAGGGCGGGATCAGAATGCCCAGCGTTCCACCGGCGCAGATCGAGGCGCTCGCAAGCCCGCGGTGGTAGCCGAAGCGCAGCATCGAGGGATAGGAGACCTTCGCGAACGTGGCCGCGGTCGCGATCGCCGACCCGCACACCGCCGCGAAGCCGCCGCAGGCGAGGACCGTCGCCATGGCGAGGCCTCCCCGCCTGTGCCCGATGAAGGCGTTGCAGGCGGCGTAGAGATCGGCGGCGATGCCCGAGCGCGCGATGAAAGCGCCCATCAGGATGAACATCGGCACCACCGACAATTCGTAGCTCATCGTGTTCGAGACCGAGAGCTGGGCAAGCATGCCGAGCGCCGGCATCGGCCCGATGACCAGGGCCAGTCCGCCCACCCCGATCAGGATCATCGCGAAGCCGACGGGCACGCCGGCGAAGAGCAGCACCGCGAGGGCGCCGAAGGCACCCAGCGCCATCTCCCATGGACTCATGACGGCCGTCCCCGGATGGCGGCGGCGAGCGCCGTCGCGGAGGCGAAGACGAAGACGAGCGCCGCCGTCGCCATCAGCGCGCTCATGGCAAGCGCCACCGCGCCGCGCGGCAGGCCCAGCTGCATCGTCGTCTCGCCGACGGCCAGCAGCGACTGCCCGCGTGTCCAGATGCGCCATGCCAGGACCGCCGAGATCCCGGCGCAGATCGCGTCGCCGATGGCCGCCTGCCAGCACCGGCTGCGCCAGGACAAGGCGGTGTCGAACAGGTCGATGGCGATATGCTCGCGCCGCGCCGTCGCCAGCGGCATGCCGGCGAAGATCACGAGCCCCATCAGGATCTCGGTGATCTCGAACGCGCCGCCGATCGGACGGCCGAGGAAATAGCGCCCGGCGACGTCGACGGCGGTGACCGCCATCATCGCCAGGATCATGGCGCCGCCGATCGCCTCGAGGATCCGTCCTGGACGCCCGAGCGGGACCGGCGGCACCTTTTCGGTCATGACCGGCGCGTCAGGGAACGTTGACCGGCTTGGCCGCGCGGTACTGATGGGCCATCGCGCGTGCATAGGCGATGATCTCGTCGCCCGGCAGGTTGCGCTTGCGGGCCTCGGCAAGCCAATCCTCCTCGAGCGCCTTGAGGGCGTCCCTGGCCTTGGTGACGTCCGCATCGGCCAGTTGGACGAACTGGACGCCGTTCCGGTCCAGCGCGGCACGACCGACATTGTCGCCGTTGGTCCAGGCCCAGCCGGCGAGCAGCGCCACCGACATGCCCGAGTGCTTCTCGAAGGCGCGCTTCTGGTCGGCGCTGAGCGCCGCCCATTTCGCCTCGTTGATCGCCAGCCAGAACGTGTCGGTGTAGAGACCACCCGGGATGCGCGTCGCGCCCTTGATCACGGGCGTGATCTTGAAGAAATCGATCGACTCGGTCGGGAAGGTGATGCCGTCGGCGACGCCGGACGCCATAGCCTGCTGCGCCTCGGTCGGCGGCAGCTGGACCGGGACCGCGCCGAGCGCCTGCATGATCCGTCCCGTCACGTTGCCGCCGACGCGGATCTTCTTGCCCCGCAGATCGTCGAGGCTCGTGAACGGCGCGGCACGCATGAAGATGAACGGCTCGGAGTGGACCCAGAGACCGAGAACCTTGACGCCCCGATGCTCGTTGTAGCGCGCGCCGTAGCGCTCGTAGGTCGTCCAGGCCGCGGCGGCGCCGCTCCATGGATCGGGCGACATGAAGGGCAGGTCCATGACCTGGGTCATCGGGAAGCGGCCGGGGTTATGACCCGACACGCCGTAGCCGATGTCGATCACGCCGTTGACCACGAAATCGAAATACTCCGGCGGACGGCCCACCGCGGATGGCATCAGGTCCAGCTTCAGCGTTCCGTTGGACTCGCGCTCGATGGCG
>JBIKXN010000437.1:0-3440 GCA_044355765.1 Alphaproteobacteria bacterium | reverse complement strand
TCCAGCGCCTCGGTCGCGGTGGCGACCGCGGTCGAGTGGCCGATCGCGGCCTCGGTCAGCGCGACGTCGTTGTCGATTGTCTTGGGGATGCCGACGAGGTTGAGCCCGTGGATCTGCGCGATGCGGCGCAGGATCTCGAGGCTGCCGTCGCCGCCGATGCCGATCAGCGCGTCGAGCTCCAGCGCGCGCCAGCCCGCGAGCAGCGGCGCGATGGTCTCGGCGCTGGCCGGATCATGGCCGGCGCCCCGGAACGGGTCGCCGCGATTCGTGGTCCCGAGCACGGTGCCGCCCTGGCGGAGCATCTGGGCGTCGCAGCGCGCCGGATCCAGTATCTCGGCCTGCGGCGGCGCGTGGGCGAGGCCTTCGGTGCCGTTGCGGATCCCGATCGTCGTCCAGCCTTCCTGGGCGGCGCGCAGCGTCGCGCCGCGGATGGTGGCGTTCAGCCCGGCGCAGTCGCCGCCGCTGGTCAGGATGCCGATCCGCTTGCCCATCCGCCTGCTCCTCGCGATGCGCGTCCGCGGTGGCGCGTTGCGCGCCGCGGCCAAAAACCCTAGCGTCCGCCGCGCACCATGGCCGATCCGGACCCCACGCGGAATAGCGCTGCTGCAGCCGCCCTCGCCATCGACGGGCTGTCGCACCGTTTTGGGCCGCTGCGCGTGCTGGCGGATGTCGGGCTGCACGTGGCGGCGGGCGAGCTCGTGTGCATCGTCGGGCCGTCGGGGTGCGGCAAGACCACGTTGCTGCGTCTGATCGCCGGGCTCGAGGATCTGCAGTCCGGGCGGGTCGCGGTCGATGGCCGGACGGTCGCCGCGCCGGGCGGGGGCCTGCCAGCGGAGGCGCGCGGCATGGGCTTCGTCTTCCAGGACTACGCGCTTTTCCCGCATCTCGACGTCGCGGCGAACGTCGCCTTCGGCCTGACCGGCCACGCGGCGGCGGAACGCCGTCTGCGGGTGGCCGAGATGCTGCGCCAGGTCGGCATGCAGGATTTCGCGCGGGCCTTCCCGCACGAATTGTCGGGCGGCCAGCAGCAGCGCGTGGCGCTGGCCCGCGCGCTGGCGCCCGCGCCGCGGGTGCTGCTGCTCGACGAGCCCTTCTCGGGGCTGGACGTGCGGCTGCGCGAGCGCATCCGCGACGACACGCTCCATGTTCTCAAGCGCAGCGGCGCGGCGACGCTGCTGGTGACCCACGACACCGAGGAGGCGATGTTCATGGCCGACCGCCTCGTCCTGCTCGATCGCGGACGCATCGTCCAGGACGCGCCGCCCGAGCAGGTCTATGCGCGCCCGGCCAGCGCCTTCGTGGCGACGCTTTTCGGCCAGGCCAACGAGGTGGAGGGCGAGGTCCGCGGCGGGCGCGTCGACACGCCGTTCGGGCTGGTGGCGGCACCGGGGCATGCGGAGGGCGCACGCGTACGCGTCCTGGCGCGCCCCGAGGCGCTGCGGTTGACGGAGGCGGGCGACGATCCCGGCCGCCCTGCCCGGGTGATCGCCGCGCGGCTGCTCGGCCGCAGTTCCTGGGTCCATCTCTGCCTGGGGCACCATCCTGGCCAGGGTGCGACCGACCACGACCACGACCAGCGTCACGTCCATGCCCGGGTTCCCGGACGCTACCTGCCGCCGGAGGGCGCGATCCTGGACATCGATCTGGACGCCGATCAGGTCTTCGTATTTCCCGTCGGGGCCCCTACATGAGGGGGCACGGCCGGGTTGAACCGGCCTGGACGAAATGACAGATTGGGCCCCTGCCGCGCAGGGCGCCGCAGGCATAGGGAGACGTCGTTCATGGGTAGCTTCAGCATCTGGCACTGGCTCGTGGTGCTCGTCATCGTCCTGCTGCTGTTCGGCGCGGGCAAGATCCCCAAGCTGATGGGCGACATGGCCAAGGGCGTCACCGCCTTCAAGAAGGGGCTGAAGGACGGCGAGGAAGAGGCTGCCAAGCCGGCTACCGAGGGCACCGCCGCCGCCGCCCAGGTCACCGAGCAACCGGCAGCGGGCGACGCCGCCAAGAAGGAAGCCAAGGCCTGACCCCCGGCCGCAGTGCGGCCGGCGGGCGCGGCGGCGCGGCGTCACGATGTTCGACTGGAACGAATTGCTGATCATCGGCGCCGCGGCGCTGATCTTCATCGGTCCCAAGGAATTGCCTGGCGCGCTGCGGACGATGGGCAAGTTCGCCGCGAAGGCGCGCGGTATGGCGCGCGACTTCCAGACCAATGTCGACGACATGGTGCGCGAGGCCGAACTGGACGAGGTCAAGAAGCAGGTGCAGAAGCTCGAATATGGCGGTTTCGAGCAGATGGTCCGGAACACCGTCGACCCGAAGGGCATGATCGAGGGGGCGCTGCGCGCACCCGATCTGTCCGCGCCCGCGACCCCGCCTTCTGCGCCGGCCGCGGGGCCTGCCGCAGGAGCACAGTCGCCAGCTGTCCAGCCCGCCATCGCGACACCAGCCGCGGTGCCGGCCGCCGTCGCCGCCATGCCCGCGGAGCCCGCGGCGACGGCCGCCAAGCCCGCCGCTCCGGCGGCTTGATCCGGATCGGGCCGGCGGCGAGATGGCGACGACGACCACGACAGACGACGACAACGACGGCCCCCCCGGCGACAAGAGGATGCCGCTGCTCGATCACCTGATCGAGCTGCGCCAGCGTCTGATCTGGTCGGCGCTGGCGTTCTTCGTCGCGTTCATCGTCTGCTACGTGTTCCACAAGCAGATCTTCACGATCCTCGTGGCGCCGATGAACACGCTGCCCAACCCCGAGGGGCGGCGCATGATCTTCACCGCGCCGACCGAGGCGTTCTTCACCTATGTCAAGGTGGCGGCCTGGGGGGCGGTATGCCTGTCCTTTCCGATCGTCGCGGGGCAGATCTGGAAATTCGTCGCCCCCGGCCTCTACCAGAACGAGAAGAGCGCCTTCCTGCCGTTCCTGGTCGCAACCCCTTTCATGTTCGCGCTGGGCGCGGCGTTCCTCTATTTCCTGATCCTGCCCTACGGCCTGCAGTTCTTCGCCAGCTTCGAGATCCCGCGCGAGGCAGGCGCCGGCGCGGTGCCGATCCAGTTCGAGGCGAAGATGAACGAGTATCTCTCGTTCGTCATGGCGCTGATCCTGGCCTTCGGGATCAGCTTCGAACTGCCTGTGCTGCTTGTCCTGCTGTGCCGCGTCGGCATCCTGCACTCGACGCAGCTCGCCGAGAAGCGGCGCTACGCGATCGTGGCGATGGTCACCTTCGCGGCGATCGTCACGCCGCCCGACGTCTTCAGCCAGCTGGCGCTGGCGATCCCGATGTACCTGCTCTACGAGGTCTCGATAGTCATCGCGCGCATGCTCGAGAAGCGCGCGGTGGCGGACGAGGAGGACGACGATGAGTCGCCTGCCAAGGCGACAACGACGGCCGCGGCGACGCCGGCCGCCGCGCCCGCGCGTCCGGCCCCGCCGGCGATCGTCG
>JBIKXN010000436.1:0-3444 GCA_044355765.1 Alphaproteobacteria bacterium | reverse complement strand
CGCCGGGGCCGCCGCCGACGACGACCAGGTCGAATTGCTGCTCGGCCATGTCCCCTGTCCTCCTCAGAGCAGCATCGCCAGCGGGTCCTCGACGATCCGCTTGAAGGCGGCGAGGAACTCCGCGCCCACCGCGCCGTCGATCACGCGATGGTCGACCGAGAGCGTGCAACTCATCACGGTGGCGATCGCCAGCGCGCCGTCCTTGACGATCGGGCGCTGCTCGCCCGCGCCGACCGCGAGGATCGCGCCCTGCGGCGGGTTGATGACCGCGCCGAACTCCTTGATGCCGAACATGCCGAGGTTGGAGATCGAGAAGCCGCCGCCCTGGAACTCCTCGGGCTTGAGCTTGCCGTCCTTGGCGCGCGCGGCGAGGTCCTTCATCTCGTTGGAGATCTGCGCGAGGCCCTTGGCGTCGGCGTTGCGGATGATCGGCGTGATCAGCCCGCCGGGGATCGCGACGGCGACCGAGACGTCGACATTGTCCCACATCAGGATGCCATCGTCGGAGTAGGACGCATTGGCCGCGGGCACCTGGCGCAGGGCCACGGCCACGGACTTGATGACGAAGTCGTTGACCGAGAGCTTGAAGGCGCCGGGCCCCTTCTCCGGGCTCTTGGCGTTGAGCGCCGCGCGACCAGCCAGCAGGCGGTCGATGACGCAATCCACGGTCAGGTAGAAATGCGGGACCTGCTGCTTGCTCTCGGTGAGCCGGCGCGCGATCACGCGGCGCATCGTGGAGAGCGGGACAAGCTTGTGCGGACCGATCGCGGCGAGAGCAGCGGCGGAGACCGCCGCGGGCGCTGGCGCAGCCGCAGCCGCCGCTGCCGAAGGCGTAGCGGCAGGCGCGGGGGGCGCGGCAGGCCGCGCGACGGTCTTGCCGCCGGCGAGCGCGGCGTCGATGTCGGCCTTTACGATGCGGCCGTTGGGACCGCTGCCCCGGATGGCGGCGAGGTCGAGCCCAGCCTGCTCGGCCATGCGGCGCGCGAGCGGCGAGACGAAGACACGGCCGGCATCTTTGGCGGGCGCGGCGGCAGGCGAGGCGGCCGGGGCCGCGGCAACCGCGGGAGCGACGGCAGCAGACGGCTTTGCCACGGGCGCCGGCGCCGAAGCCGAAGCCGCGCTTTCGCCCTCCTCGAGGATGACGGCGATCGGCGTGTTCACCTTCACGCCCTCGGTGCCGTCGGCGACGAGGATCTTGCCGAGCGTGCCCTCGTCGACCGCCTCGACCTCCATCGTCGCCTTGTCGGTCTCGATCTCGCAGAGCACCTGGCCCGACTTCACCGCGTCGCCTTCCTTCTTGAGCCAGCGCGCGAGCTTGCCCTCGGTCATCGTCGGCGACAGGGCAGGCATGAGAACGTTGATCGGCATGGTTGCGTCCCTCCCGAGGACTCAATTCCGATAAAGGACGGCTTTCGCGGCCGCGGCGATGTCCGGCGCCTGGGGCAGCGACAGCTTCTCCAGGTTCGCCGCGTAGGGCAGCGGAATGTCGAGGCCGCAGACCCGCTTAACCGGCGCGTCAAGATGGTCGAAGCACTGCTCCATCATCTGCGCCGCGAGCTCCGAGCCGATGCCGGCGAAGGGCCAGCCCTCCTCGACCGAGACCAGGCGGTTGGTCTTGCGTACGGATGCGGCGATGGTCTCGACGTCGAGCGGTCGGATGGAACGCAGATTGATGACCTCGGCCTCGATCCCCTCCTTGGCAAGCTCGTCGGCGGCCGCGAGGGCCTTGCCGACCATGATCGAGAAGGCGGTGATGGTGACATGCCGGCCAACGCGCTCGACCTTCGCCTTGCCGATGGGCACGACGAAGTCCGGATCGTCGGGCACCTGGAAGGATTGCCCGTACATGATCTCGTTCTCGAGGAAGATGATCGGGTTCGGGTCGCGGATCGCCGACTTGAGCAGGCCCTTGGCGTCTGCCGCGGACCACGGCGACACGACCTTCAGGCCCGGGCAATGCGCATACCAGGATGCGTAGCACTGCGAGTGCTGCGCGGCGACGCGGCTTGCCGCGCCGTTGGGGCCGCGAAAGACGATCGGGCAGCCCATCTGGCCACCAGACATGTAGAGCGTCTTGGCCGCCGAGTTGATGATCTGGTCGATCGCCTGCATGGCGAAATTGAAGGTCATGAACTCGACGATCGGCCGCAGGCCCATGAAGCCCGCGCCGACCGCCATGCCGGCGAAGCCCTGCTCAGTGATCGGCGTATCGATCACCCGCTTCGGCCCGAATTCCTGCAGCAGTCCCTGGCTGACCTTGTAGGCGCCCTGGTACTGCGCGACTTCCTCGCCCATCAGGAACACCGCCGGGTCGCGGCGCATCTCCTCGGCCATCGCGTCGCGCAGCGCCTCGCGCACGGTGAGCGACACGTGCCTGTCATAGGATCTCTCCGCGGCAGGCGCCGCGGCCGAGACGGGCGCCGGCACCGAGGCGACGATCGCCGGCGCCGCCGGCACGACCGGCGGAGCGGACACCGTCACGGCGGTCTCCTCGCCCTCGCCCGCGATGACCGCGATCGGTGTGTTCACCTTCACGCCTTCGGTTCCGGCCGGAACGAGGATCTTCGCCAGCCGGCCTTCGTCGACCGCCTCGACCTCCATCGTGGCCTTGTCGGTCTCGATCTCGCACAGCACCTGGCCAGACTTGATCGCGTCGCCCTCGGCCTTGAGCCAGCGCGCGATCTTGCCCTCGGTCATGGTCGGCGACAGGGCGGGCATCAATACGTTGACGGACATCTCCGCGCCCTCCTTCTCACGCCTCGACCAGCACGTCCGTCCACAACTCGGACGGATCGGGCTCCGGCGACTGCTGCGCGAAATCGGCGGCCGCCGTCACGATCTCCTTCACCTCGCGGTCGATCTGCTTAAGCGCGGCCTCGTCCGCGATCCCGGCCTCGCCGAGCAGCCTCGCCAGCTGCTCGATGGGGTCGTGCTGCGAGCGCATCTTGTCGACTTCCTCCTTCGACCTGTACTTGGCCGGGTCGGACATCGAATGTCCGCGATAGCGATACGTCTTCATCTCGAGGATGTACGGCCCCTTGCCCGACTTGGCATGGGCGACCGCGCGCTGGCCGGCTTCGCGCACCGCGAGCACGTCCATGCCGTCGACCGCCTCGCCGGGAATGCCCCAGGGCTCGCCGCGCCGGTAGAACTCGGTCGAGGCCGAGGCGCGCTCGATCGCGGTGCCCATCCCGTAGCGATTATTCTCGATGATGTAGATACAGGGCAGCTTCCACAGCGCCGCCATGTTGAGGCTCTCGTAGACCTGGCCCTGGTTGGCGGCACCGTCGCCGAGATAGGTCAGGCAGACATTCGCCATGCCGCGGTACCAGTGCGCGAAGGCGATGCCGGTGCCGAGCGGAACCTGGGCCCCGACGATGCCATGGCCGCCATAGAAGTTCTTTTCGCGGCTGAACATATGCATCGAGCCGCCCTTGCCCTTGG
>JBIKXN010000435.1:0-3447 GCA_044355765.1 Alphaproteobacteria bacterium | reverse complement strand
CCCGAGCAGCGCGCGCGTTACCTGCCGCGCATCGCCGACGGGTCGATCCTGCCTACCGCCGTGTTCACCGAGCCCGACACCGGCAGCGACCTCGCCAATCTGCGCACGCGGGCCGTGCGCGAGGGCGATGTCTGGCGCGTGCATGGCGCCAAGACCTGGATCACCCACGCCGCGCGCGCCGATCTGATGACGTTGCTGGTGCGCACCGGCCGGCCGGAGGACCGGCATGACGGCCTGTCGATGCTGCTCGCCGAGAAGCCGCGCGGCAGCGACTCCGATCCGTTCCCGGTCCCCGGGCTGAAGGGTTCCGAGATCCGCGTGCTCGGCTATCGCGGCCTCAAGGAGTACGAGCTCGCCTTCGACGGCTTCGCGGTCCCCGCGGGCGACCTGCTCGGGGGCATCGAGGGTCAGGGGTTCCGCCAGCTGATGGCGACTTTCGAATCCGCGCGTATCCAGACCGCCGCGCGCGCGGTCGGGGTGGCGCGCGCGGCGCTGGGCGCGGCGCTGTCCTATGCCCGCGCGCGACGGCAGTTCGGCCGCGCCATCGCCGCCTTTCCGCGGGTCGCGCACAAGCTGGCGGCGATCGCGATCGAGACCACCATCGCGCGCGAACTGACGCTCGCCGCGGCGCGCGCCAAGGATGCCGACCGGCGCTGCGACATCGAGGCCGGGATGGCCAAGCTCTACGCCGCGCGCGCCGCCTGGGCGGCGGCCGACAACGCGGTCCAGATCCATGGCGGCAACGGCTATGCCGAGGAATACGAGGTCTCGCGGCTGCTGGTCGACGCGCGGATCCTCAACATCTTCGAGGGCGCGGCCGAGATCCAGGCGCAGGTCGTGGCGCGCGGCCTGCTCGCGGCGCGCAACTGAGGCCGCTCGCGATGCGCCGTCTTCTCGCGCTGCTGCTGGCCGTCGCGCTGTGGCTGGGATCCGCTCCGGCGGCCCCGGCCGAGGAGAGCGCGTCGCGGCTCGCCGCCTTCGCGCGCGAACTGCGGCTGCGCGACGTCGACGGCTTCGTCGAGACCGTCCGCAGCCTGCGCACGCAGGGACGGCTTCCGGCGCGCTACGTGACCAAGCGCGAGGCCGAAGCGCTGGGCTGGCGGCCGGGCGAGGACCTGTGCCGCGCGGCGCAGGGCCGGACGATCGGCGGCGACCGGTTCCATAACCGCGAGCGGCGTCTTCCCGACTCGTCCGGCCGGACCTGGCGCGAGGCCGATCTGGATTTCGCCTGCGGACGGCGCGGCGCGCGCCGCCTCGTCTTCTCGTCGGACGGGCTGATCTTCGTGACGCTCGACCACTACGAGAGTTTCCGCGAGGTGCCGCGATGAGAACCGCGATCCTCGACGCCGGGGCCGCCGACCGCCGCGCGGTCTTCTCCAGCCTGGCCGCGCAGCTCGGCTTTCCCGCCGATGCCGCGCCAAATCTCGACGCGCTGTGGGACGTCCTGCGCACGGACATCCCCGGTCCCTTCGCCGTCGTCTGGCGCGACCATGCCCGGGCGCGCGCCGCGCTGGGCGCGGATTTCGAGCGGATCGCGGCGCTGCTCGCCGATCTGGCCGCGGAGCGCGACGATTTCTCCTTCATGCTGGCGTGACGGCACCCTGGCATGATGGACCCAGCCGCCCTAGGTTCCGGCCCCGCATGTCCATCCTGATCCTTCTGCTTCCCTATCTGGTCGGCATCGCCGTCGCGGCGGTCCTGGCCTCCCTTGCCGGCGGCCTGGTCGCCATGGCCCGCGGCGGCGCCTTCAACGAGCGCTGGGGCAACCGGCTGATGCGCGCGCGGGTGGTCTCGCAGGGCGCGGCGCTGGCGCTGATCGCGCTCTATTTCCTGTTCGGGAGGGCCGGCTGATGGTCCGGCTCACGCGCATCTACACCCGTGGCGGCGACGGCGGCGAGACCTCGCTGGGCGACGGCTCGCGGGTGGCCAAGACCGACGCGCGCGTCGCCGCCTTCGGCACGGTCGACGAGGCGAACGCCGCGATCGGCGTCGCGCGCCTGCATGTCGAGGGCGACGCCGACGCGATGCTCGGCCGCATCCAGAACGACCTGTTCGACCTCGGCGCGGATCTGTGCACGCCCGAGGAGGACAACCCGCGCTATGCGCCGCTGCGCGTCACCGACGGCCAGGTCGAGCGCCTGGAACGCGAGATCGACGCGATGAACGAGACGCTGGCGCCGCTCAATTCCTTCGTGCTGCCCGGCGGATCGCCCGCCTCGGCCCATCTGCATGTCGCGCGCACGGTCGCGCGGCGCGCCGAGCGGCTCATCGTCGCGCTCGCGGCGCACGAGAAGATCAATCCGGCCGCGCTGCGCTACGCCAACCGCCTGTCGGACCATCTGTTCGTGATGTCGCGCCATCTCAATGCCGGCGGCGCGTCCGACGTGCTCTGGGTGCCCGGCGGCAACCGTTGAGGCGCGCCGGGAGCGCGCGTTGACTCGCCCGCCGCCGGGACCTATTTTCCCGCGTCGTCGCGATCTGGACTTAAGTCGCGGATTTCCAACAGATAAACGAGCGTGAGCCGATGAAGATCCTGGTCGGGGTGAAACGCGTCATCGACTACAACGTGAAGGTCCGCGTGAAGGCGGACGGCACGGGCGTCGAGACCGCCAACGTCAAGATGTCGATGAACCCGTTCGACGAGATCGGGGTCGAGGAGGCGGTGCGCCTCAAGGAAAAGGGCGTGGCCACCGAAATCGTCGCCGTGTCGATGGGCCCGGCCGCGGCGCAGGAGACGCTCCGCACCGCGCTCGCCATGGGCGCCGATCGCGGCATCCTGGTGCAGACCGACGCCGAACTGCAGCCGCTGGCTGTCGCCAAGCTGTTCAAGGCGATCGTGGAGAAGGAACAGCCGCAGCTGGTGATCGTCGGCAAGCAGGCGATCGACGACGACTGCAACCAGACCGGTCAGATGCTCTCCGCGATGCTCGGCTGGTCGCAGGGCACCTTCGCCTCTCGCCTCGCCCCCGCCGATGGCAGGCTCGAGGTGACGCGCGAGGTCGATGGCGGCCTCGAGACGCTGTCGATCGCGCTGCCCGCGGTGATCACCACCGACCTGCGTCTCAACGAGCCGCGCTACGCCTCGCTGCCGAACATCATGAAGGCGAAGAAGAAGCCGATCGAGACGCTGACGCCCGAAGCGCTGGGCGTCGACGCCACGCCGCGGCTGGTCACGCTCAAGGTCGCCGAGCCGCCCAAGCGGCTCGCCGGGGTCAAGGTCAAGGACATCGGCGAAAAGCTGAAGAACGAAGCCAAGGTGATCTGAGATGAGCGTCCTCGTCCTCGCCGACCACGACAACGCCGGCCTCAGGCCCGCGACATTGAACGCCGTCACCGCCGCCGCGACGCTCGGCGAGGTGCATGTCCTGGTCGCCGGCCACGGCTGCGACGGCGCCGCCGCCGCCGCCGCCCAGGTCGCCGGCGTCGCCAAGGTGCTGAAGATCGACG
>JBIKXN010000434.1:0-3451 GCA_044355765.1 Alphaproteobacteria bacterium | reverse complement strand
GGCGGGTCCCCGGTCATCGCGCCGGCTGCGCGGCGAGCAGATCGCGCGCGGCGGCTTCGACGGCATCGACGTCGAGACCGACCATCAATTCCCCCTGGCCGCGCGCGCCGCGCAGCGCGCGGTCGATCAGTTCGGCAGCGCTTTCCCGCGCCCGCACCGCGCGCGCCGCCGGTCCCCATGGCGCATAGCGCCTTTCGTCGCTGGGTCCGAACAGCCCGATCGTCGGCGCGCCGGCGGCGGCGGCGAGATGCATCAGTCCGGAATCGTTGCCCACGAAAAGGCTGGCGCGCGCGAAGCACGCGGCGACGTCGAGCAGTTCTCCGCCACCGGTGAGGTCGAGGACGCGCCCAGCCGGCAGCCGCGAGAGGAGGCCGGCGAATTGCGGGCGTTCCGACGGCGAGGCCGCGACCACGATCCGCGCATCGGCGAGCGGCGCGCCGGGTGCGGTCAGCCTGAGCGCCAGATCCGCGAACCGATCGGCGGGCCATGTCTTCGGTGGCCAGTTCGAGGCCGGCGCCAGCGCCAGCACCGGCGCATCGGCCGGAAGCGACGCCGCCGCGCGCGCGCGGCGCGTGGGCGACAGCCACAGACGCGGTGCGGGCGGCGGATCGATGCCGCTCAGCCTGCCGATCTCGGCGACGCGATGCAGACCGGGATCGCGACGCCGATCGACGATCGCGACGCCGCGCCGCACGAACGCGGTGGTCAGCGAACCCCGCAGGTCGACGGCCACGTCCCAGCGCTTGGCGCAGACCTCGCGCCACAGCGCGAGCCAATGGCCGAGGAGGCGCCGCTTGCGCATCGCCACGATCCGTTCGAGCCCGGGAACGTCGAGGAAGAGGGAAGCGGCGGGCTCTCCACAGGCAATGGTGACGCGCGCGCCGGGGTGCCGGTCCAGAAGGGCGCCGAGCAGGCCGGTCGAGAGGATGCAGTCGCCGATGCGCGTCGCGGTGATGAACAGGATCCGCGGCCGATCGGCCCCATCCCCGGGTCGCGTCAACGCGCGAGGTCCTCGAATTCGGCGGCGGCGATCTGCCAGGTCCGGCCGCTGCGCGCCGCGCGGCACGCCGCGCTCATGCGCTCGAAGCCGTCGCGATCCGACAGCAGCCCGATCGCGGCGCGCGCGAACTGCGCGTCGCTGGTCGCGACGGTCCCGGTCTGGCCGTCGGCGATGCGCTCGAACAGGACCGGGGCCGCGGGCCGGATCACCGCCGGCAATCCGGCGGCCTGGCTTTCGGCGAGGGTGAAGCCGTAGATCTCCGACGCCATGCCGGGATGGAGGAAGGCGCGCGCGGAGCGATAGCCGTCGGCCATGCCTGAATCGCCCTGCGGGCGCATCACCACGATGCCGCGGTCGCGCGCGGCCTGGACGAGGTCGACCAGCGGCCTGACATTGGCCGGCACCTCGCCGCCCAGGATGCCGCGATTCAGCATCGCAGAATAGACATGCAGTTCGGCGGTCGGCACTTCCGGCCGGATGCGGTCGATCCACAGGGGCAGGAGCCAGCCCAGGCCCGACATCGGATGCGCCGTGGTGACGGCGCGCGGCGGATCGTAGGCGCGCATCGCGTCGTCGGCGAGATAGTTGGAGGCGAGGCCGGGCTGGAATACGCGCGTCTCCAGGCCGAGCACGTTCGCCCAGCGGCTGCGATGGGCCTCGGAGAAGAAAAGCAGCAACGGACGATGGCGCTCGAGCAGCGCGACGCTCTCGGCGGATGCGAGCTGGTCGAGGTCGCCGGTGCACCACAAGATCCGCCTGCCGGCCACCGGAACGAGGTCGAGCAGCCGCGGCAGTCGCAGCGCCACGAGAATGTCGGTCTCCGCCGGCTTCTCGGCGTCCAGCGTCTCCCATTTGGCGCCGTCGATCTGCAGCCCATAGGTCGTGCGGTTGAAGACCGAGACCTCGTGCCCGCGCTGGGCGAGTGCACCCGGCAGATAGGCGAACGCCTTCTCGGGACCGGCGAGCGGCTGGCTCGACGGGCTGTAGCCGTCGAACGCGAAGGAGTCGTCGGCGAGAACAAATCGCATGGCAGCGCGGGGTTATAGGGTTCGCGGGGCGGCTTGCCAAGACAGCGCGGCGCGCCTAGCTGTGTCGAAGCCATGCGCCCGCCCGCCGACACGCCCCCCAGCTTCCTGCCGCTCGCCACGCGCGCCGTGCTGGCGATCGGCGGCCCCGACCGCCGCCCCTTCCTCCAGGGGTTGATCACCAACGACATCGCGCGCGTCGGCGCGACGGCGGCAATCCATGCCGCGCTGCTGACGCCGCAGGGGCGCATCCTGCACGATTTCATGATCGTCGAACTGGGCGACACGCTGCTGATCGACGCCGAGGCGGCCGGAGCCGAGGATCTGGCGCGCCGTCTCGGCGCCTATCGGCTGCGCTCGAAGGTCACGGTCGCGCGGCTGGCCGATTGGGGCGTTGCCGCCCTGCCCGGGCTGCAGGGCCCCGCCACGCTAGGACTGCCGCCGCAGGCCGGTGCCGCGCGGCAATTCCACGAGGGCATGGCCTTCGTCGATCCCCGCCTGGTGCAACTGGGCGGCCGTGTCGTCGCGCCGGCCGCCCGCATCGCGGCGCTGGGCGAGGCGGGCTGGGCACGCGCCGCGCCCGAGGCCTATGACGCGCTGCGTCTGGAACTGGGCGTCCCGGAGGGGGCGAGCGAACTCGCCGACGCCCTGCCCATGGAAAACGGCTTCGACGCGCTGGGTGCGCTCGACTGGAAGAAGGGCTGCTATGTCGGGCAGGAAGTGACCGCCCGCATGCGCTATCGCGGCCTGGTCAAGAAGCGTCTGGTGCCCGTGCGCATCGACGGGACGGCGCCCGCGCGCGGCACGGCGGTGACGCTCGACGGCGCCGAGGTGGGCGAGCTGCGCGGCCATGCCGGCAAGCGCGGTCTTGCCTTGATGCGCATCGACAGCCTGGCAGCGGGCGCGCGGCTGCGCGCCGGCGATGCCACGCTGGAGGCCGAGACCCCCGCCTGGCTGACCGCCGACGAGGACGCGGCGGGCTGACCGCCGCGCCGGGTCAGCGCTTCTTGCGCTTGCCCGGCTTGCCGCCGCCCTTCCCGCCCCCGGGCCCGGACCCGATCGGCTGGCGCGCGGGACGGCCGTTTGACGGCTTGGCGCTTGACGGCTTGGCGCTCGACGGCTTGGCGCTCGACGGCTTGGCGCTCGACGGCTTGGCGCTGGCGGCTTTGGCCTTGGCGGCCTTGGCGCCGGCCAGCTTCGGGCTGGCCGAGTTCTCTCTGGAGAGCTTTGCGTTGGCGGGCTGGACGCGCGTGGCCGCCCGTTTGGAGGGCTCGGCGCGCACCGCGGCGGCCTTGCCGACCGAGACACGGCCCGAGGCCGGGCGCCGCCCGGCGGCGCGCAGCACGCTCTGCGTGCGCGACTGCGCCGCGGCGGTCCGCGGGCGCGCCGCGGGAACGGCCGCCTTGGCCGGCGCCGGACGCGCGGC
>JBIKXN010000433.1:0-3452 GCA_044355765.1 Alphaproteobacteria bacterium | reverse complement strand
CGCGCGGCGCGCGGCCATGCCGACCGCGCGTTCGGCGTCCGCGATGATGTCGGCCCGCAGCGCGTCCTCCCTGAGTTCGGCGATCGTCAGGTCGTCGGGACGGATGATCTCGCCGGCCTGGATCTGGCGGCGCAGGACGGCGACCTCCCGGGTGACGACGATCCGGCCGGCGAGCGGTATGCGCACCGTCGTCGGATGGCCCGCGCCGACGACCGCCAGGGCCGAGAAGCGCCCGCTCGGCGCATCGACGACCAGGGATTGCAGGTCGATGCTGGGCGGGGCCAGCGGCGAGATCGCCGCCTCGGGCTGCCGCCCGGCGAATTCGATCGCGATGTTGCGCAGCTCGCCTGTGCGGCGCAACGCGTCGCGCACCGAGTCCGCGAAGGCGTCGCGGCCGATGGTCCGTCCGACGCGTTCGACCACGATGCGGTCGAAGCGCGTCGACGGACGCCAGACGAGACCATGGGCGCGGGCCGTCTCCGCCAGCCATTCGGAATCGAGCACGTAGCGGCGGCCCGGCATGGGCGCACGGGCGACGATGCCGTCGGCGAGCGGCCCGGCGTCCTCGAACAGGTCGCCGAGCCGGACGCTGTCGCCCTCGACGGTGGCGGCCGGCTTCAGGCTGGCAGCGTCGGCAGGTGCCGGCGCGAGCGCGATCATCGCGGCCGCGAGCAGGGTGCGGAATGCGGTCATGGCCCGTTCCTCAGCGCAGCTGGTTGAGCGAGGACATCATCTCGTCCGACGCCTGGATGACCTTGGAGTTCATTTCGTAGGCGCGTTGGGCGGTGATCAGGTTGGTCACCTCCTGCACCGTGTTGACGTTCGACGTCTCCAGGAAACCCTGCAGCAGGGTCGCGAAGCCCTGGCGACCGGCGATCCCCGTCACGGCGTCGCCCGAGGCGGTGGTGTTCATGAACAGATTGTCGCCTGCGGACTGCAGGCCGGCGTCGTTGGCGAAGCTGGCCAGCTCGAACTGGCCGACGCGCTGCAGCTGCGCCTGGCCGGGCTGCTTCACCAGCACCTCGCCGGAGGTGTTGATCGACACGTCGAGGGCGTCGCGCGGGACCGTGCCGCCGCCCTTCACCGTGTAGCCGTCGGCGGTGACGATCTTGCCCTCTGGGCTGAGCTGGAAGGAGCCGGCGCGGGTATAGGCCGTCTCGCCGGTCGGCATCTCGATCTGGAACCAGCCCTTGCCCTGCAGCGCGACGTCGAGGGTGTTGCCCGTTGTCGTCAGATTGCCCTGCTCGGTGATGCGGTAGACGGCCGCGGCGCGCACGCCCAGACCCAGCTGGATGCCCGATGGCACGATCGTGTTGGCGTCGGACGCCGCCGCGCCGGCGCGCCGCTGGTTCTGGTAGAGCAGGTCCTGGAACTCCGCCCGCTGCCGCTTGAACGCGGTCGTGTTCATGTTGGCGATGTTGTTCGAGATGGTCTCGACGTTCAGCTGCTGGGCCAGCATGCCGGTGGCTGCGATGCTCAGGGAGCGCATGGTTCAATCCTCCGCGACGAAGTTCCGCGTCCGTCAGGACAGGCGGGTGAGTTTCTCGATGGTGCGGCGCGACCGGTCCTGTTCCTGGTCGATCATCCGCGACGCCGACTGGTACCGGCGGGTGAGTTCGATCATCTGCGCGATCTCGAGGACGCTCTGGACGTTCGACCCCTCGATCATGCCTTGGGCGACCTTGGTCTGCTTGTCGTCCATGGGCTTGGCTTCGGCGTCGGTCGTCAGCAGGTTCTCGCCGGTCCGGCGCATCGCCTGCTCGTTGTCGAAGGTGACGACGCGCACGCGTCCGATCTGCCCTTCCTTGCCGGTGATCGCGCCGCGGCGGTCGATCTCCACGCTGGTCTCGCCAGCGGGGATGGTGATCGGGCTGCCGTTCTCGCCGAGCAGCTGCGCGCCGTTGGCGAGGGCGAGGCGCCCCTGGGCGTCCGGGCGGAACGCGCCCGCCCGGGTGTAGCGCACGCCGGACTCGGTCTGGACGGCGATGTAGCCCGGGCCGACCAGCGCGATGTCGAACTGGTTGCCCGTGCGCTCGACCGGGCCGGGCTTGCTGTCGCGCCAGATCCCCCTGTCGACCGCGAAGGCCACCTTGGCGCCAGGGCCGTTGAGCCCGGAATTGCCTGCCATGTCCGAGAAGATCGTCTCGAAGAGCAGTCGCTCCGAGCGGTACCCGGGCGTCGAGATGTTGGCGACGTTGTTGGCGGTGACGTCGAGCTGCCGACGCAGCGCGCCCATCTGGGCGATCGCGATGTAGGATGGGTTCTCCATCTTCCGCTCCCGAATTTCCGCGGTTTCTGCCGCGCTGCCGCCGGGACGAGGATCCGACCCGTCGGCGCCGATGTCTAAGCCAAATCCGTGCCAGAGGCCGGACTACCCGGTTTGGCGGCGTTTTCGGGGCATTCCGCGGTGTCGCCGGGCGCGCGTCCGGCGGGCTCGGGCAGAAAATGCCGGGCTGGAATTGCCAGTCCGCGCGCGGGCAACGCCTTGTTAACCGTCCTCGTGCACCTTACGTCCGGTCGGCGCCAGGGCGTCGCAGGCGAGGGTCAGATGGCGGAACAGGAAAAACCGGCGGGCGGCGAGGACGGCGGGCAGGCGGCACCCCAGAAGAAGAAGCTGGGCATGCCGATGCTGGCGTTGCTGATCGGCCTGCCCGTGCTGCTGCTCGGCGGCGGCGGCGCTGCCGCCTATTTCCTCTTCTTCGCGAAGGGCGCCGCGCCGGCTGAGGCGGCGGCCAAGGCCGAAGAGGCGAAGGCCCCGAAACCGATGGTCTTCTATAATCTGCCCGAATTGCTGGTGAACCTGAACAGCCAGGGGCGGCGCTCGAGCTTCCTCAAGATCAGCCTCAGCCTGGAATTGTCTGATCCTGCCGACATTCCGCGGATCGAGTCGGTCCTGCCGCGCATCGTCGATGCGTTCCAGACCTATCTGCGCGAACTGCGTCCGGAGGACCTGCGCGGATCCGCGGGCCTGTACCGGCTGCGCGAGGAACTGCTGGCACGGGTGAACACCTCGGCCCAGCCGGCACGCGTCACCGACGTGCTTTTCAAGGAAATGCTGATCCAATGACCGCGGGTAACGGAGCCTGACCATGGCGGCGGACAACGACACCGAGGGCGCCGATCTGGCCGCCGAATGGGCGGCGGCGGCGTCGAACGACGGTGGCGGCGCGAAAGCGCTGAGCCAGAACGAGATCGACTCGCTGCTGGGCTTCGACGACGACGGCAACTCCGCCGGCTCCAGCGGCATCCAGGCGATCATCAACTCGGCGCTCGTGTCCTACGAACGGCTGCCGATGCTGGAGGTGGTCTACGACCGCCTCGTGCGTATGCTGACGACCTCGCTGCGCAACTTCACCTCGGACAATGTCGAGGTCACGCTCGACTCGATCACCTCGACCCGCTTCGGCGACTACCTGAACTCGGTGCCGCTGCCGGCGATGCTCTGCGTCTTC
>JBIKXN010000068.1:0-11509 GCA_044355765.1 Alphaproteobacteria bacterium | reverse complement strand
TCGGCGGGCCTGCTGCGCGAGATCGGCGGCGCGCTGGTCGAGATCCACGGCCAGTTCGACACCCGCGGCCTGCTCGACGCCGGCACGCATCGCGACGCACTCGACGCCTTCGGCGGGCACGACGCGGAACGGGCGGAGACCGCGCGCACCCATGCCGCGTGGCGCGCGGCCGACACGGCTGCGGAGGATTGCCGCGCCGCGCTGGCCCGGGCGACCGCCGAGGCCGACTTCCTGCGCCATGCGCTGAGCGAACTCGACGCGCTGGCGCCGGCGCCCGGCGAGGAGGAGACGCTCGCCGAACGCCGCGCGCTCCTGGCGGCCGGCGAGAAGCTCGCCCAGGCGCTGCGCGCGGCGCTCGACGAAGTCGGAGCGCAGAAAGGCGTCGAAGCCGCGCTGCGCGCCGCGCGCCGCCATCTCGAGCGCGTCGCCCCGCGCCTCGGCGCGCGCGCGGATGCGGCGCTCGCCGCACTCGACCGTGCCGCGGCCGAGGCCGCCGACGCGATCGCGGAGCTCGACACGCTCGCGCGCGGCATCGATCTCGATCCCGCGGCGCTGGAGCGCGCCGACGACCGGCTGTCAGCCCTGCGGTCGATGGCGCGCAAGCACCGCGTCGGCGTGGCGGCGCTCCCCGCGCTGCGTGACGACGTGGCGGCGCGCCTGGCCGCCATCGACGACGGCGACGCGCGGCTCGCGACGCTCGCGGCCGAGGCGGCGCGCGCACGCGCGTCCTACGCCGCCGCCGCGGCGCGGCTGTCGGCGCGCCGCGGCGAGGCCGCCGGACGGCTGGACGCCGCCGTCACCGCGGAACTCGCCCCCCTGCGCCTGGACAAGGCCAGCTTCCGCACCGTGCTGGAGCCCGCGGCGCCGCGCGACTGGTCCGCGGACGGCGCCGATCGCGTGGCGTTCGAGGTCGCCACCAATCCCGGCGCGCCGCCGGGGCCGCTCGCGCGCATCGCCTCGGGCGGCGAACTCGCGCGCTTCATGCTCGCCCTGAAGGCCGTGCTGGCGCGCGGCGGCGCCGCGCGCACCCTGGTCTTCGACGAGCTCGACAGCGGCGTCGGCGGCGCCACCGCCGCCGCCATCGGCGAGCGGCTGGCGCGGCTGGCGCGCGGATTCCAGCTGCTCGTCGTCACCCATTCGCCCCAGGTCGCCGCGCGCGCCACGCAGCATCTGCGCGTCGCCAAGCGCGTCGCCGGGGGCCGCGCCACGACCGTCGTCGAGCGCCTGGACGGCGACGCCAGGCGCGAGGAGATCGCACGCATGCTTGCCGGAGCCACCGTGACCGACGCCGCGCGCGCCGCCGCCGACGCGCTGCTCGATCCAGCCGCGCGCGCGCCGCGGCGACGCAAGGCGGCCGCACCGTGAGCCGCCGGGCCCGGCGCGATCCGGCCGCGCGCGCGGTCGAGGAGCTCGACGCGCTCGAGGCCGAATCCGAACTCGAGCGGCTCGCGCGCGAGATCGCCCGCCACGACCTGCTCTACCACCAGCAGGACGCGCCCGAGATATCCGACGCCGACTACGACGCGCTCAAGCGGCGCAACGAAGCGATCGAGCGGCGCTTCCCGCAGCTCGCGCGCGCGGATTCGCCGGCGCGCCGGGTCGGAGCGGCACCCGCCGCCGGCTTCGCGAAGCTGCGCCACGACGTACCGATGCTGTCGCTCGACAACGCCTTCGCCGCCTCCGAGATCGACGAGTTCATCGAACGCATCCGCCGCTTCCTCGGGCTCGACCCCGCGATTGCGATCGGCTTCTCGGCCGAACCAAAGATCGACGGCCTGTCGATGTCGCTGCGCTACGAGGACGGCGCCTTCGTGCGCGGCGCCACGCGCGGCGACGGCGAGGAGGGCGAGGACGTGACCGCGAACCTGCGCACGATCCGCGACATCCCGCGCCGACTCGCCGGCGCGGGATGGCCCGCGCTGGTCGAGATCCGCGGCGAGGTGTTCATGGATCGCGGCGACTTCGCCGCGCTCAACGACGCGCGTCGCGCCGCCGGCGAGCCGCTCTTCGCCAATCCGCGCAACGCCGCCGCGGGGTCGGTGCGCCAGCTCGACCCGGCGGTAACCGCGCGCCGTCCGCTGCGCTTCTTCGGCTATGCCTGGGGCGCGGTGTCGGCACGCGCATGGTCGACGCATGGCGACTATCTCGATCTGCTGCGGCGCTGGGGAATGCCCGTCAATCCGCAGACGCGGCGCTGCGAGGGCGCGGGCGAGCTGCTGGCGTTCTACGAACGCATCCAGGCCGAGCGCCCGAAGCTGAGCTACGACATCGACGGCGTCGTCTACAAGGTCGACCGCATCGACTGGCAGGAGCGCCTGGGCTTCGTCTCGCGCAGCCCGCGCTGGGCGGTGGCGCATAAGTTCCCGGCCGAGCGCGCGCGCACGCGGCTGCGCGAGATCTCGATCCAGGTCGGTCGCACCGGCGCGCTCACGCCGGTCGCCGAACTGGAGCCGATCACGGTCGGCGGGGTCGTTGTGTCGCGCGCGACCCTGCACAACGAGGACGAGATCGCCCGCAAGGACCTGCGCGTCGGCGACATGGTCGTGGTGCAGCGCGCCGGCGACGTGATCCCGCAGATCGTTGCCCAGGTGCCCGAGGAACGACCGCGCGGCGCGGCCGCCTTCGCCTTCCCCGATACCTGCCCGGTCTGCGGCGCGCGCGCCGTCCGGCCGGAGGGCGAGGCGGTACGACGCTGCACCGGCGGGCTGACCTGCGCGGCGCAGGCCACGGAGCGGCTGCGCCATTTCGCCGGCCGCGGCGCATTCGACATCGAGGGCCTCGGCGACCGGCATATCGAGGCGTTCTTCGCCGACGGCCTGGTGCGCGCGCCGGCGGACATCTTCCGGCTTGCGGCTCGCGCCGCCGAGATCGCGGCGCGGGAAGGCTGGGGCGAGAAATCGGTCGAGCGCCTGCTGGCGGCGATCGAGGCGCGGCGGCGCGTGCCGCTCGACCGGTTCGTCTACGCGCTCGGCATCCGTCAGGTGGGCGAGGCGACCGCCAAGCTGCTGGCGCGGCACTACGTCTCGGTGGACGCATGGCGCGCGGCGATGACGGCCGCCGCCGACGATCCCGATGGCGAGGCCGCGCACGAACTCGGTGCCATCGACCAGATCGGGCCGGCGCTGGTCGGCGACATCCGCGCCTTCTTCGCCGAACCCCATAATCGCGACACGGTCGCCGACCTGCTGCGCGAGGTGCAGGTCGAGGACGCCGCGCGGCCGCGCGCCGCCGGATCGCCGGTCGCCGGCAAGACCGTCGTCTTCACCGGCACGCTCGAGACGATGAGCCGCCAGGAGGCGAAGGCGCGCGCGGAGGCGCTCGGCGCCACCGTCGCCGGTTCGGTATCGAGGAAGACCGACTATGTCGTGATCGGTGCCGACGCCGGCTCGAAGGCGACGAAGGCCCGGGAACTGGGCCTCGCCACGCTGACCGAGCGCGACTGGCTCGACCTTATCGCCGGCGGCTGACCGCCGCGCGCGCCCTTCAGGTGCCGGCGCCGATTGGCCGCGTGGCTGCCGCGAGCCAGGCGGCGGCCGCCGGATCGAGCAATGGCGCCACCTGGGCGCGGACCCGCGCGTGGTAGTCGTCGATCCAGGCGATCTCGCGCGCGTCGAGCAGCGACGGATCGATCAGCGCTCGGTCGATCGGGCAGAGCGTCAGCGTCTCGAATTCCAGCATAGGGCGTTCGGCGCCAGGCAGTTCCAGTGTGCGCACGGCGATCAGGTTCTCGATCCGGATGCCGTAGGCGCCGGCCCTGTAGTAGCCCGGTTCGTTCGAAACGATCATGCCGGGCTCGAGCGCGACCGTGTTCGGCATCTTCGAGATCCGGTGCGGCCCCTCGTGGACCGACAGATAGCTGCCGACGCCATGACCGGTGCCGTGATCGAAATCGAGACCCGCCTCCCAGAGCGGGCGGCGGGCCAGCGCGTCGAGTTGCGAGCCGGTCGTCCCGCGCGGAAAGCGCGCGGTCGCCAGCGCGACATGGCCCTTCAGCACGCGGGTGAAGCGGTCGCGGTGCTCGGCGCTCGGCGTACCGATGGCGACCGTGCGCGTTACGTCGGTGGTTCCGTCGAGATATTGCGCGCCGGAGTCGACGAGATAGAGCTCGCCCGGACGCAGCGGCCGGTTGGTGGCCGGCGAGGAGCGGTAATGGACGATCGCCCCGTTGGCGCCGGCACCCGAAATCGTGTCGAAGCTGGTGTCGCGGAAATGCTCGCCCTCGCGGCGGAAAGCGAGCAACCGCCCGGCGGCAGACAATTCGTCCACGCCGCCCTCGGCGGCGGCGCCGGCGAGCCAATGAAAGAACCGCGCCAGCGCGCGCGCATCGCGCAGATGCGCCGCCCGCGCACCGGCGAGTTCGCCGTCGTTCTTGCGCGCCTTGGGCAGCGCGCAGGGATCCTGGCCGCGCATGATCTGGGCGCCGGCGGAGGTCAGGCGGTCCTGTATCCATGCCGACGCGGTGGCGGCATCGAGCAGGACCTTCACCTTGCGGGCGCCGAGCGCGGCGAGCGCGTCGGCGAATTCCGCCGGCGGGCGAACGCGCACGGGATTGCCGAGCAGGGCGGTCAGGCCGGGCGCCAGCTTCAGCGGCTCGACGAACCAGTCGACGTCTCCATGCGCGTCGAGGATCGCGAAGGACAGCGGCAGCGGCGTATGCGGCACGTCGGCGCCGCGCACGTTGAGCAGCCAGGCGATCGAGGCCGGATCCGAGATCACTGCAGCGGCGGCACCGTCGCGCGCCAGCGCCTCGGCGATCTCCAGCCGCTTGGCGGCGCTGGCGCGGCCAGCGAAACGCTCGGGATGGGGGACGATCGGCGCGATCGGCGGCGGCGGCTTGCCGGTCCAGGCATCGGACACCGGATCGGCTTCGACCGCGACCAGTTCGGCACCGGCGCGTTCGGCTCCCGCGCGCAGCCGCGCGAGGGCCTCGGGGGTCAGCAGCCGCGGGTCGTAGCCGATCCGCCCGCCGCCCGGCGCGTTGACGGCGATCCATTCGGCCGGCGGCTGCTCGGTCAGGTGCCGGTACTCGAAGGTCGCCGCATCGACCTCGCTGCGGACCTGCAGCGTATAGCGGCCGTCGACGAAGATCGCCGCCCTCCCGGCGAGCACGATCGCCATCCCGGCGGAACCGGTGAAGCCGGTCAGCCAGCACAACCTTTCCGCGCAGGACGCCACATATTCGCCCTGATGTTCGTCGCCGCGCTGGCAGACGAATCCAGCCAGGCCGACGCGCGCCAGGTTCGCCCGCAACCGTTCCACCCGTCCCCGTTCCCACCTGGCCAGACCATGAGAATTACGCATGTCTGATGCAACACGCCGCGCGAGATCGATCAAGGTCACCCGCTGCGTCGGATCCAGATCAACACCCAGAAGTTGCAGCCACGCCTCCGGATCCTCGCCGGGGGGGGCCGCGGCGACTCCTTCGACGAGTGTCCGGAGCCGCGCCGGGGCCACCGCCCGGCCGAGCGAAACCGCAATGGATTCGTAGGAATCGACCCCTTCTTTAGAGTCAGAGGCCGCACGAGTCTGGTCGCTGGACATGTCCGGGATCCTGTCTGCAGCCGGGCCCGATGCAGCCGGCAGTCGCAAGGCTAGGCAAGGGTTCGGCTTCGCGCAACGACCGAACCCCGACCCGCAACGACGAAGCCCTTAGCGTCCATCCATGCGCAAAACGCAATGCTGCGACGCAACATCGCCTCTGTTGATCCGGCCGCGCGCGACTATTTTCCGCCCATCGAAAGCAGGCGACGCCGCGCGCGACGCGGGGCTTGGCGCCGCACCCAGGAGACGAAAATCATGCTTCCCTATTCCGAAACCGAGTTGCTGCGCGTGGCGCGCGTCCGGACCGATCTGGACGCCGAACGGCGCCGCCTGATCCTCGTCGAGGCCAATCGCATGGCCGCCCAGGCGCGCGCCGAGGCGATCGGCACCGCCCTCGCCGCTATTGGCCGCGTCGTCGGCCGGGTCGTCGGCGCGCTCGCGGCCTGGCGCCGCTATCGCGTGGCGATGGCGGAATTGTCGGCCCTCGACAACCGCATGCTGGGCGACATCGGCATCAGCCGCGCCGAGATCCCCCGCGTCGCCGCCGGGCTCTGGATGCCCGACAGCCGCGGCGCCAGCGCCGTAGTCACCCCGACGGGAACACCGGGCAACGCGAACGCGCGCCAGGCTGCCGCCTGAGGCCAACTCCCTCCCCTCCCGGCTTCGGCCGGCACGGGCGCGCGGCGGCGGCTCTCCTTCGCGGGAGCCGCCGCTTTCGTTTCTGGCCCGTCAAGACCGCGCGCGGCGGAAGACGAGGGTGTTCCAGCCGAGGATGGCCCGTCGGCCGGTGAAGGCCAGCCGCTGGCCGCGATAGGCGGCGCGCACCTCGCGTTCCTGCTCCGCAAGCAGGCCCGACAGGACCAGCACCCCGCCCGGCGCCACGGCGCGGGCGATCTCGGGCGCCAGCCTGACCAGAGGCCCAGCCAGGATGTTGGCGACCACGAAGTCGAAGCCGCGCCGCACCGGGAGCCGCGCGAAGCCGTTCGACACGCAGGCATGCACGGTCCTGCCGACACGGTTCAGCCGCAGGTTCTCGCGCGCGACCCGCACCGAGTCGATGTCGATGTCCGACGCCAGGACCCGCCGCGTGCCGGCCCGCGCGAGCCCGATCGCCAGGATCGCCGATCCGCAGCCCAGATCGAGCGCCAGGCGCGGACGTCGCCGCTTCGCCGCACGCTCGATCTCGAGCAGGCAGCCGCGGGTAGTTGCGTGCTCGCCCGACCCGAACGCGATGCCGGCATCGAGTTCGATCGGCCACGCGCCGGCCGGCGGGGGACCCGCGACATGGCTGCCCCGGACATGGAACCGCCCGATCGAGAGCGGCGGAAAACTGCGCTGGTTTTCGGCAACCCAGTCGATGTCAGGCACGGACACGGCGTCCAGCGCCGGCGGCTGACGGCCGATCCCGGCGGCGGCCCGCGCCAGCGCGCCCTCGATCTCGCCGGGCGCGGTCTCAGGCGCGAAGATGGCGTCGATCTGCCATGGACCGCCCGGCGCGACCTCGAAGGAGGCGATCGACTGGGCGAAGTCCTCCAGCGCCAGGCCGAAGGCGCGTTCGGCAATGGGATCGACGACCAGTCGGATCTGCCAGGGGCCGTTCATGGGTTCGTCATGCCTTGCGCACGAAGCTGTCGACGACCTTCTTGCGTCCGGTCGTGAACTCGACCTCAAGCTTGCCGGCCTCGACGGAACGCACGGTGCCATAGCCGAACTTCTCGTGGAACACACGGTCGCCGATCCCGATGCCCGATGGCGCCACCCGGCGGGGCAGGTCCCGCTCGATCGCCGGCGGCGGCGCAGGCCGGCGCGGCGGCGGCGCAGGCGCCGCGATCCAGTCGCGCGACTGGTCGAACCCGCCGGGATCGCGCCGCGACGAGCCGCCGCCGGCCCAGAGACCGGGCTGCGCGACGCGCTCGACATGCGCCTCGGGCAGTTCGCCGACGAAGCGCGACGGGATCGTCGACTGCCAGAGATTGTGGATCCGGCGATTGGCCGCGAAGCCGACATAGGCGCGCCGCCGCGCCCGGGTCAGCCCGACATGCGCCAGGCGACGCTCTTCCTCGAGCGCGGCCGCGCCTTTCTCCTCGAGCGCCCGCGGATGCGGGAAAAGGCCTTCCTCCCATCCCGGCAGGAAGACGACGTCGAATTCGAGCCCCTTGGCGCTGTGCAGCGTCATCAGACTGACCATGTCGCCCGGCGCCGCCTCGGCGTTCTCCATCACCAGCGCGACATGCTCCAGGAAGCCGCGCAGCGTGTCGAAGCCTTCCAGCGCCGCGACGAACTCCTTGAGGTTCTCGAGCCGTCCGGGCGCCTCGGCGGAGCGGTCGTCGCGCCACATCCCGGTATAGCCCGACTCGTCGAGCACGATGCCCATCGTCTCGGCATGGTGGCGCTCGCCGAGCGTCGTGCGCCAGCGACCGAGATCGTCGAGGAACCGGCGCAGGCCCGAGCGCGCGGGTCCTCGGATCTCGTCGCTGTCGACCAGGCGCGCCGCGGCGGCGGCCAGCGAGATGCCCTCGGCGCGCGCCAGCCGATGCACGGCCTGGATCGCCTTCTCGCCGATGCCGCGTCGCGGCAGGTTGACCACGCGCTCGAAGGCCAGATCGTCGCTATCCTGCACCAGAAGCCGCGCATAGGCGAGCGCGTCGCGGATCTCGGCGCGCTCGTAGAAGCGCGGCCCACCGACCACGCGATAGGGCAGGCCGAGCGCGATGAAACGCTCCTCGAACTCGCGCGTCTGGAAGCCGGCGCGCACCAGCAGCGCGATCTGCCCGAGCGGCTGGCCGGCGCGCTGCAGCGCCTCGATCTCCTCGCCGATCCAGCGCGCCTCCTCCTCGCCGTCCCAGACGCCGCGCAACTGCACGGGTTCGCCGGGCTCGGCCGCGGTCCACAGCGTCTTGCCGAGGCGGCTGCGATTATGCGCGATCAGCGCCGACGCGCAGGCGAGGATGTTGCCGGTCGAGCGGTAGTTCTGCTCCAGACGCACGACGGTGGCGTCGGGGAAGTCGCTCTCGAAGCGCAGGATGTTCTCGACTTCGGCGCCGCGCCAGCCATAGACGCTCTGGTCGTCGTCGCCGACGCAGCACAGATTGCGGCTGCCCTGCGCCAGCAGCCGCAGCCACAGGTACTGCGCCACGTTGGTGTCCTGATACTCGTCCACCAGCAGATAGCGCAGGCGCCGATGGTACTCGGCCAGCACCTCCGGCCGGCCGGTGAACAGCGTCAGGCAATGGAGCAGCAGGTCGCCGAAGTCGCAGGCGTTGAGGACGCGCAACCGCTCCTGGTACTGGGCGTAGAGCGCAACCGCCCGCCCGCCCGCCAGTTCGCCGGCCGCATCGGCCGGTACCTTGTCCGGCGTCAGGCCGCGATCCTTCCAGCGCTCGATCGCCGAGAGCACGGCACGCGGCGGCCATTTGCGGTCGTCGATGCGCTCCGCCGTCAGCAGCTGGCGGATCAGCCGCGTCTGGTCGTCCGAATCGAGGATCGCGAAATCGGGCCGCAATCCGACAAGCTCGGCGTGGCGGCGCAGGAACCGGGCGGACAAGGCGTGGAACGTGCCCAGCCAGAGTCCTTCCGCGACCGGCCCGATCATCGCCGCGATGCGCTCGCGCATCTCGCGCGCCGCCTTGTTGGTGAAGGTCACGGCCAGGATCTGGGACGGGAAGGCGCGGCGGGTGGCGACGAGATGCGCGAGCCGCGTCGTCAGCACGCGCGTCTTGCCGGTGCCCGCGCCCGCGAGCACGAGCAGCGGTCCGTCGAGATTCTCGACTGCCGCGCGCTGCTGCGGGTTCAGGCGCTCGAGATAGTCCGGCGTCGCGGCGGCTTGCTGGTTCATGCCGGACGCTGCGTACACAATGCCCCCGGTCGCCGCAATGCCGGCGCAGGCGCCATGGACGGGAGCGCAGACCAGCCTATAGTCTGGCCTCAATCGGGCCGCGCGCGGTCGCGGCCGGACGAACCGGAGGCCGGAGCCATGCTGCGCATCGCCGTCGTCCTGATCGCCATCCTGCTCGAAGCCCCGCAGCCCGTCTCGGCCGTGACGCCCGAGACGATCGCCCAGCGCCTGCAATCGGTGGTGCGGCTGCGCATCACGGTGCCGCCGGACGCGCGCACCGCCCAGTCGCTCGGCCGCGTGCGCGAAGGGAACGGCGTGCTGATCGACCAGTCGGGGCTGATCCTGACGATCGGCTATCTGATGGTCGAGGCCGACGGGGCGCAGGCGGTGCTGGCCGATGGCCGCACCGTCGCGGCGCAGATCGTCGGCTACGACCACGACAGCGGCTTCGGCCTGCTGCGCACCCTCGAACCGCCGCGCCTGCCGCCCGCCCCGCTCGGCAGCTCGGCCACGCTCAGGCAGAGCGATCCCGTGCTGGTGTCGGCCTTCGGCGGCCGAGACGGCGCGTTGGCGGCGAGCGTGGTGTCGCGGCGCGTCTTCGCGGGCGGCTGGGAATACATGCTCGACGACGCGATCTTCACGGCCCCGCCGCATCCCGCTTGGAGCGGCGCGGCGCTGTTCGACGGCGAGTTCCGGCTGGTCGGCATCGGCTCGCTGATCGTCGGCGACGCATCGGGAAGCGGTGCCGGAAGCGCCGGCAACATGTTCGTGCCCATCGACCGGCTGACCGCGATCCTCGCCGACCTGATCGCCGACGGCGCGCCGTCGGGGCCGCGCCGGCCCTGGCTCGGCCTGTCGCTCGACGAGGTGCGCGGGCGGCTTTTCGTCAGCCGCGTGGCGCCGGAAAGCCCCGCGGCGCGGGCGGGGCTGCGCGGCGGCGAGATGATAATGGGCATCGAAGGCGAGATGCCGCGCGATCTCGCCGATTTCTACCGGCGCCTATGGGCGACGGGCGACGCGGGCACGGCGGTGCGGCTCACGGTCGTCGACCAGGCAGGGCTGCGCGAGACCCGGGTCGAGAGCGCCGACCGCCACACGCATCTGCGGCTCAAGCGCAGCTACTGATCCGCCGGACGCGGCGCCGCGCGCCTACGACGGGCCCCTTCAACGAGATTGCGGCAGGCGTGCGACTGGCCCAGTCTGTCACGATGCACGCGCCGACGACCATGCCGGACGGACCGCGCCGACGGGCGCCATGATCGCGCTACGCGCCCTCGAGACGCTTGGCCGCCACGCCGCCCCGGTGCTCGCGGCATCGCTGTTCGTGGGTATTCTGCTTCCCGATCTCGCGGCGATGCTGCGGCCGCTGGTGGCGCCGGCGATCGTCGGGCTGATGGCGTGCAACGTGGCGCGCGTCGACTGGCAGCGGATCGTCGGCGTGCTGGCGACCCCCGGGCGCGCGGCGGCCGCCCTGGCGTGGATCATGATCGGCGCGCCGCTTCTGTTCGCCGGGCTGCTGGCGCCGCTGGACCTGCCTGCCCCGCTGCGCGAAGCGATCCTGCTGACCGTCTCCTCGCCTGTGCTGACCGCGGCGCCTGCCTTCGTGCTCATGATGGATCTCGACGGCGGTCTCGCGGTGTTCGCGGTGATCGCCTCCAGCCTGCTGCAGCCGGTGATCCAGCCGCCGCTCGCCCATTGGCTGCTCGGCCTGTCGCTGGACCTGTCTCCCGCCCAGCTGATGCTGCGCCTGGCGCTGTTCGTGGGCGCCGGCTTCCTCGTCGGCGCCGCGTTGCGTCTGGCCGCGGGACCCGCGCGGGTCGCGCGCGCCGACAAGGCGATCGGCGGGATGGCCGTGGCGCTGCTGATCGTGTTCGGGATCGGCGTCATGGACGGCACGACGGCCCTGATCCTGTCCGATCCGGGAATGGTGCTGCTCTATCTCGCGGCCGGGTTCGCGACCCATCTGCTGGCGCAGGCGGCCGGCGTCGCCCTGTTCTGGCCGATGGCGCGCGACGTCGGCCTCACCGTCGCCCTGGTCGGCGGGTGTCGCAACCTCGCCAATCTGGTGGCGGCTATGGGGCCCGCCGCCGGCCCCGAATTGGCGTTGTTCCTTGCCGTCGGGCAGTTTCCCCT
>JBIKXN010000067.1:0-11511 GCA_044355765.1 Alphaproteobacteria bacterium | reverse complement strand
CCGGGCGACACGCTGGAGATCCGCGTCAAGGATGTCTCGCCGGGCGCGGACTGGGGCTATACCGGCTTCCGGCCTCTGCGCGGCGCGTTGCCGGAGGATTTCCCCTACACGCGGCTGCTGCATATTCCGGTCGACCGCGCGCGCGGCGTGGCGAAGGCGCCCTGGGGCATGGAGCTGAAGCTGTCGCCCTTCTTCGGCGTGATGGGCGTGGCGCCGCCGCCGCAGTACGGCGTGGTCAGCACGATCGAGCCGCGCGAATACGGCGGCAATCTCGACCTCAAGGAGCTGACCGCGGGCTCGACGCTGTTCCTGCCGGTGTTCAATCCCGGCGCGCTGTTCTCGGTCGGCGACGGTCACGGCATGCAGGGCGACGGCGAGGTCAGCCTGATGGCGCTGGAGATGTGCATGACCGGCACCTTCGAGCTGGTCCTGCGCAAGGACCTGGCGCTGAAATTCCCGCGCGCCGAGACGCCCACCCATCTGATCACGCTCGGCCTCAACGAGGATCTCGACCAGGCGGCGAAGCAGGCCCTGCGCGGGATGATCGCGCTGCTGGGCGAGATCCGGAACATGCACCCCGCCGACGCCTACTCGCTGTGCAGCCTGGCGGTCGATCTGCGCGTCACCCAGATCGTCGACGGCAACAAGGGCATCCACGCGATGCTGGCCAAGAGCCTGCTGACATGAGCGCCGACGCCTATGTGCCGCCGCCGGCGGATTGGCGGACGGTCGACGCGGTCGATGCGGGCTTCGACCCGCAGCGCCTCGCCGCGGCGGTCGCCTTCGCCCAGGCGAGCGAGACCGACTGGCCGCGCGAATTGCTGACCGCGGACGGCCAGCTCTGGTACGCGGTCTCGATGGGCGAGACGCCGCCGGTCAGCCTGCCGCTGGGGCCGGTCGAGGATCGCGACGGGCCGAGCGGCCTCGTGCTGCGCGGCGGCATGATCGCGGCCAGCTGGGGCGACATCGCGCGTCCGCAGATCACCTTCTCGGTCGCCAAGAGCTATCTCGCGGTGCTGGCCGGCATCGCCGTCGGGCGCGGGCTGATCGGCGACCTCGACGAAGCGGTGCGCGCGCGCGTCGGCGACGGCGGCTTCGACGGCGCGCAGAACGCGCCGATCACCTGGCGCCAGCTGCTGCAGCAGACCAGCGAATGGTCGGGCACGCTGTTCGACCGGCCGGACAGCGTCGACCACAACCGCAGCGTCGGCCTCGCCGCGGGCGAGGCGCCCAAGGGCGACCGCCGCGCGATGCGCCCGCCGGGCACGCATTGGGAATACAACGACGTGCGCGTCAACCGGCTCAGCCTGTCGCTGCTGCGCGTCTTCGGCGCGGCGCTGCCCGAGATCCTGCGCGACGCGGTGATGGATCCGATCGGCGCCTCGCGCGGCTGGCGCTGGGAGGCCTATCGCAACGCTGTCGTCGATGTCGGCGGACGGAAGATCGGCTCGGTGCCGGGCGGCAGCCATTGGGGCGGCGGCATCTTCATCTCGACCCTCGACCATGCGCGTTTCGGGCTGATGGTCGCGCGCGACGGCATGTGGGGCGGACGGCGGATCCTGCCCGCGGGCTGGGTGCGCGCGATGACCACGCCCTGCGCGCTCAACCCCGGCTATGGGTTCATGTGGTGGCTCAACACCGGCGGCGCGCAATTCGCCCGCGCGCCGCACGATGCCTTCTTCGCGATGGGGGCGGGCACGCATGTCGTCGCCGTGCTGCCCGCGCAGGACATCGTCCTGGTCGCGCGCTGGATCCGCAAGACCGCCGTCGAGGGCCTGATCGGCCGCGTGCTGGCGGCGCTGCGCTGAGGCGGCGCGGGCGGACGCCCGCGCCGCCGCCGGCGTCAGCGCGTCGCGGTGACGATGATCTCGACCAGGTCGCGACCCTCGAGCGTGACGGCCACGCAGGCGCGCATCGGCGGGTTGTCGCGGTCCGCCCATTCGTCCCAGGCGCGGTTGAGTTCGGATTTGAGCGCGATGTCGGTGATGTAGACCATCGCGGTCAGGATCTTCGACTTGTGCGAGCCGAGCTTCTCGAGATTCTTGTCGATGTTGGCTAGCGCCTCCTTCGCCTGGCCGTACATGCCCTGCGAATTGTCGTCGGCGAGGCACACGGTGGTGACCAGCTTGTCCCAGGCGACGCCTTCGCAACGCGTGGGATGGTCGGGCAGGCGGGTGATCATGGCGGCGTCTCCCGTGACGGGTTGAAGGGGGCGGGAGCATAGCGAAGCCGCGCCGGATCCGCGAAGCGTCCGGCGCGGATTTTCCTGGCACGCCGCGCGCGCGTCCAACAAGGTGATGGCCGGGATCGGGAGACGGTGGAGCGATGAGCGAGACACATGGGCCGGCCGGCGACGGGCCTGCCGATCTGAGCGTCGCAGTGGGCGGGTTCCAGCGTCTCGTCGGGTACCGGCTCGTGCGCTGGGAGCAGGATCACGCCGAGGTGGAACTCGACGCCGCGGAGCAGCACGGCAATCGCTCCGGATTGCTGCATGGCGGCGTCCACGCCACCCTGCTCGACAGCGCGGCCGGCCTCGCCGGCGTCTTCTGCGCCATCCCGGGCAACGTCATCCGCGCGACGACGCTGTCCTTTTCGGTCCAGTTCATCGCCGCGGCGAGGACCGGCAGGATTAGGGCCATCGGCCGCAGGCGCGGCGGCGGCGCGCGCATCTTCTTCGCCGCCGCGGAGATCCGCGACGCGGCCGGCGTCCTGATCGCGTCCGGCGAGGGCAGCTATCGCTACATCCCGGGTTTCGAGCCGCCCGCGGGCGGCAGGCTCGATGCCGAGGTGACGATGCGGCGATGAGCGCGCGGTGCCGCGCATCCAGGCCGCGGCCGCGCAGGATCGTGGCGCGCGCGCCGCTGCGCGGCAGCCCGCCTCAGCCGGTCGTTCCCGAAGTGCTGGCGAAGACGACCAGGTCGGGCGTGTCGAAATAGGTCCGGAACGGGGCCGCCGGATTGTTCCAGCGCCAGGCGAGCCGCGCCAACACCGTATCCGCCGCGCGCGTCGACGGGCGGCCGGCGATCGTGATCAGCCCCAGATGGTCGGAGTCGAGGTCGGGCGTGCCGAGCCGCACCACCGCGACATCCCGCGGCGTCTCCAGGCCGCTGGCGCGCAGCGCATCGATCACGGCGCGGCCTTCGACGAAGCTGGCCACCACGATCGCGGTGCAGGGCATCCGTCTGCGCCCGCCCTTCAGCCGCGCGATGACGGATGGCAGGTCCCGGATGCCCAGCCGGTCGCGATCGGGTTCCGCGTCGATCACCGGGGCCTCGTCGGCGGAAAGCCCCGCGCCGGCGCAATAGGCGCGGAAGAACGCGGCCGTGCGTTCGAAGAAGTAGTTCCCGCAATCCTCCTTGATCCACGCGATCCGCCGGTGACCCTTGGCGAAGAGATGCGAGACGATCAGATCGGTCGTCTTCGCGGGATCGTTGGAGACCGCGTCGACGTCCAGATGCTCGGCGGCGTGGCTTTCCAGCAGCACGAAATCGGCGCGTTGCTTGAGCAGCGCAAGCAGCGAGACCGAGATCGTCGACGACCGGGGCTGCAGGATCGCGGCGTCGTAGCGCGCATTCGATTCCAGCAGCCCCATGACATGCGTGGCGTTGCTGTAGGAAAGCGTCAGCGATTGATGCCCGTCGATCGACAGCTTCTGGTGGACGAGGCGGGCGATGACGTCGCCGCGCTGATAGGGATGCTGGTAGAGCAGGGTCAGGACGCTTCGCGTCTTCGGGCGCGCGCCTTCGGCGCGCGTCACGAAGGTGCCCTTGCCGACATGGGTCGAGATCAGCCCCTCGCGGCGCAGCGTCTCGAACGCCCCCTGGACGATATGCTGGCTGACGCCGAACTCGGCGATCAGCCGGCGGACCGTCGGCAGCCGCGTGCCCGGCTCGGAGCGCCCGGCGAGCAGCCGCAGATGCTCGACGACCGGATGCCGGATCGATGCGTGCTGCGGACGGGGCGGGCGGGATGTCATCGGCGCGAGTATATGGCGCAAGCAGGCCGCTTTTGCAGCACGCTCCGCGCCTGTCCCTACTTCACCAGGCCCATGCTGCGCGGCAGGTAGAGCGAGATCTCCGGAAACGCCACCAGCACGACCAGACAGGCGATCAGGATGGCGCAGAAATACCATGCCTCGCGGATGATCTCGCGCACGGGGATGCCGGTGACGCCGGAGACGACGAAGAGCAGGACGCCATAGGGCGGCGTCATCATGCCGATCATCATGTTGACGGTGACGACCAGGCCGAAATGCACCAGGTCGACCCCCAGCAGACGCGCCGTCGGCAGCAGCATCGGCACCAGCACCAGCAGCATGATCGCGGTGTCGATGAAGCAGCCCAGGACCAGGAACAGCACCATCACCGCCACCAGGAACCCGGTCCTGCCGAGTTCCATGCCCGTGAGCCAGAGCGCGATCGACTGGCCGAGCTGGTCGGCGGCGACCGCGTAGTTCACCAGGAATGCGCCCATGATGATGGTCATCACCGATGCGCTCTGCACCAGCGAGACGCGGAACACCGCGTAGACCTCGCGCATCGGCATCTCGCGATAGACGACGAAGACCAGGAACAGCGCGTAGAGCGCGGCCACGGCGGCGCCCTCGGTGGGTGTGAAGGCGCCCACGCGGATGCCGCCGAGGATCACGACCGGCAGGCCCAGGGGCAGCAGGCCGCGCCAGACCAGGCGCGGGATCGCCCCGAGGACGACGCGCTCGCCGCGCGGCAGGTCCCGCCGCCGCGCCTGATGGGCGACGCCCAGCATCAGCGCGGCCGCGACCAGCAGGCCCGGCAGGATCCCCGCGGCGAACAGCGCGCCCACCGAGACATTGGCGATCACCGCATAGAGGATCATCGGGATCGAGGGCGGGATGATGGGCGCCAGCGTGCCGGCAGCGGCGGTCAGCGCGGCCGAGAAACCGGCAGGATAGCCGGCCTTGCGCATCATGCGGATGAGCACCGCGCCCGGACCTGCGGCGTCGGCGACGGCGCTGCCGCTCATCGCCGCGAAGACGACGTTGACCAGGACGTTGACCTGGCCGAGCCCGCCGCGAATGCCGCCGGTCAGGATCCGCGCCAGATCCATCAGGCGCGGCGCGATCGAGCCGCCGCTGATGAAATTGCCGCACAGCACGAACATCGGGATCGCGAGCAGGATGTCGGCCTGCAGCATCGCGCCCATGACCTGCTCCGCCGCGAGGCCGGGATCGACGCCCTTGTGCAGGAGATAGGCGACGCCGCCCGCGAGCATCGAGATGCCGATCGGAACCCGCGCCAGCGTCAGGCCGACGAACACCGCGATGAGCACGATCATCGAAGAGGACATCTCTGACCCCTTGCGCTCAGGCCCGGTGCTCGCCGCGGGCGAGGCGGCGCAGATCGATCCAGGCGCCGGCGAGGCCGCGCACGACCAGCGCGGCGACGAAGAAAGGAAAGAAGACGTACACGTAGTCGTAGCGGATGCGCAGGATCGGCGAGCGCAGCGCCTTCATGTAGAGCGCGAAATCCAGGATGGCCGGGACGGCCAGCGCGAAGATGCACGCGACGGCGAGCCCGGCGGCGGCGCCGACCGCCAGCCGCGCCGCGGGCGGCATCAGGTCGGTGACCAGCTCGAACAGGATGTGGTCCGAGGCCTTCAGCATCAGCGCCGCCGCCCACAGCACGGCGATGGTGAAGGCGAGGGTCGGGAATTCCTCGCTCCAGCTCACCGGCTGCTGGACGGCGTAGCGCATGAAGACCTGGAGGTTGATCGCGACGAAGACGGTCGCGAACACGGCCGTGCCGAGCGCGTCGACGACGGCGCCCACCGGCCGCCACGCGCGCGCGGCGGCCGGCCCCGTGCCCTGCGGCGCGGCGTTCACTTCTGCGCCAGCGCCTCGATGCGGTCCATCCAGCCGGCGGGCGCCTTCTGGACGAATTCCGACGCGGCGAACATCTTCAGCATGTTGGCGCGGAAGGCCTCGACATTGGGCGTGGTCACCGTCAGCCCCGCCGCCTTCATCCGGTCGATGATGTCGAGATCGTCGCGCAGCTTGTTGGTGTCGTTGAACATCATCGCGGCGCGCGCGGCGTCCCTGACGATGCCCTGCTGGCGCGGGGTCATCTTCCCCCAGGCGGTCTGGCTGATCGCCAGCATGTTGGCGGGGATGCTGTGATAGGTCAGCACGATCTGCTTGGTCGCCTCGTGGAACTTCGCGCGCCACGTGGTCGACAGCGGGTTGTCCTGGCCGTCGATGGTGCCGGTCTTGAGCGCCAGATAGACGTCGGGCAGCGCCAGCGGCACGGGGTTCGCGCCCAGCGCCCTGCCCATCAGCAGGAACGAGGGCGAGCCGGGCATGCGCAGCTTGACGCCGGCGAGATCGGCCGGCGTCTCGACCTTGCGCGCCTCGCGCAGGTTCACGATGCGCGGACCGGCATAGTAGTAGTCCAGGATCTCGATCTGAAGGTCGCGCGCTATCCGCGCCTTGTACTCCTTGCCGATGTCGCCATCCATCGCGGCCTTGACGTGGTTCCAGTCCTTGAACAGGTAGCCCACGGTCATGACGTTGAATTCGGGGATGCGATCGCCGATGTCCCACCAGGACAGGATCGACATCTCGACCGAATTGCGCTGCAGCGCGGTGATCTCCGTGCCTTGGCGCACCAGCGTGCCGGTATGGTGGATCTGGACGTCGAATTCGCCCGGCGCCGAGCGATCGACCCATTCCTTGAACACGTACATCATCTCGACCGGAAGATCGCCGCCGATGGCGGCGGTGCCGAAGCGCAGCGTCTGCCGTTGCGTCTGCTGCGCCGAGGCGTCCGGGGCGACGCCGAGGATCAGCGTGGCTGCGGCGGCGAGCGCCGTCATGAGGACGGATCTGCGTCCTTTGGATGCGAGCATGGGGTTCCCTCCTGGTTTTCCGGGCGGCGCGATGGTCGCGGCGCCGATGCCCGGGTCTGACTTGCGGACGAGGCTACATCTTACAATTCGATCAATCAATGCATTCCGGCGGCGCGTGCAGTGCTTCGGATCGGGCGGTTATCGCCGTGATTCATGGCCATGCTTCCGACTGCCGGGCAAAAAATGTATGTACAAATGTAGCGAATGAATCGATTGTATCGAAGCGCTGCCCCCGGACGCGGGAGCGTCGCGCAAAGGACCGGGATACAGGGCCACCTGCGGCGGGCCCGCTCCGCGGTAGATTGATCGCCGCGTCAGGCCTGCGGCATGGGGCGCCGCGAAGTTTCTTGGCCAGGGCGTCCTGGCTCCCGGTTGCGGGAAGGAAGAGGGAGGCGTGGAGATGGACGGAGCAGAGCTTGCGCGGGGCATCGGGCCGCTGCGCGCCGAAGATATCGCCGCCTATCGCCGCCACGGCTACGTCGTGGTGCGCGGGCTGATCGCGCCGCGGCTCGTCGCCGCCGCGCTCGACGCCATCTCCGGCCTGGCCAGCGGCCGCATCGCGGCGCGCAGCACCGAGATCGCCTTCGAGCCTGGCGTCGACGCCTCGCGCGTCCCGCCGGAGGCGCGCGAAGGGTTCATCCGCAAATTCGCCTATTATGTCCCGGACTCCGAAGCGCTGCGCGCGATCGCGATGTCGCGCCGCCTGCATCTGATCCTCGACCAGCTGCTGGGGCAGGGGCGCGAATTGCTCCAGGACATGGCGCTGATCAAGCCCCCGCGCGTGGGCGGCGCGAAGCCCTGGCACCAGGATGCGGCCTATTTCCGCGTCCGCGACCCCGCGCTCATCGTCGGCGTCTGGATCGCGCTAGATGCGGCCCGCCGCGCGAATGGCTGCATGGAAGTGATCCCGGGCTCGCATGCCGGCGGCCCGGTCGAGCATGTCCCCGCCGAAGACGTCAATCTTTGCGAGATCCGCCCCGACCGCGTGCGGCTCGCCGACCGCGTCCATATCGAGCTCGAGCCGGGCGATGCGCTGATCTTCCACCCGCTGCTGCATCACTACACGGCGGCGAACCAGTCGGACATGCGGCGGCGCGCCGTGCAGTTCCACTTCAACCAGATCGGCACGGTGTGGACCGACCTCGCGACGCATCGGCGCCTCTACCGCGACGAGACCGGCGCCTATGCCGGCTGCACCGTACCGCATAGCGTGCTGGCGGCGGGCGGCGAGATTCCCTGGCCCGAAGGCCGCAAGATGCCGGTGGTCCCGGTCGACGACTGGGCCTGAAACGCGCCGCTAGAGCGCCGGCATCTCGGCATCCAGCCGCGCGAGGGTCTCGCGCGTGTAGGCCGCGTAGTCGAAATCGACCGCTGGGTGCAATTCGCTGACCATGCTCCACAGCGTCTCGCGCAGCAGCGAGACGACGCGCATCGCCGCCATGTCGCGGCGCAGCGCGGCGTCCGCCGGCGCGCCGAAATACGCCGCGAGCAGCGCGGCCTCGTCGTCGGGCGACAGCGCGTTGTTGCTCGCGAGATTGGCGAGGTCGAAGAGCGGCGAGCCGAAGCCCGCATAGTCCCAGTCGATCAGCCATAGCCGCCGCCCATCGTCGATCAGGTTGGCGGCCAGCAGATCGTTGTGGCCGAAGACGAAGGGCATCGGCGACAGGCCGTCCTCGAGCCGGTCGGCAAGGGCGGCGAAGAAGTCGAGCCGCGCGGCCCAGGGACCGGCGGCGGCGCGCAGCGCGGCGATGTAGCTGCGCACGACCTGGAACGGCCAGAAGGCGAGCGCCGGTCCGGCGAGGTGGCGCGGCAGTTCGCGGTGGCAGCGCCGCAGCAGCGCCGCGATCGCCGGCAGCCGCGCGCGATCGCGCACATCTCCGGGCGTCAGGCTGCGCCCGTCGACATGGCGCATCACGAGGATGCCCGGCTCGGCATGCTCGATCTCCGGCGACAGGCCGGCGGCATGGGCGGCACGCGCCACCGCCGCTTCGTGCCAGCGCAGGATCATGTGATGGGGCATGTCGCTGCCAAGCCGCACGACATGGCGCCCGGCGCCGTCCTCGACCGTGTAGTTGCGGTTGGTCATCCCGCCGGCCAGCGGCGCGATCCGCGGCGCGCCGCGCCAGCACGGCAGGGCCGCGATCCGCGCGGCGTCGTCGGGAACGTCCACCATGGGCCGAGCCTAGCAGCCCGCGGGCGCCGCGAAACCGTCCTTGCGCGGGGGGCGGGTTGTCCGGGATGCTGCCGCCAGCAGCCAGCCGACCGGGGGAATGCCATGCTGACGCCGCAGGAGATCGAGCACTACCAGACCAATGGCTATGTCGTGCCGTCGGGTTTCCGGCTGCCGATGTCGGCCATCGAGGAGATCCGCGCCGCGCATGCACGGCTGGTGGCGAAGCTGCCGCAATTCGCGGATTACTGCCCCATGGTGCTGGCGCACGACACGGGATTCCTCAACTGGGCGCGCGATCCCGGCATCCTCGACATGGTCGAACAGGTGATCGGCCCGGACATCGCGCTGTGGAATTCCAGCTTCTTCGCCAAGCCCGCCTTCAAGGGCTCGCGCACGCCGTGGCACCAGGACGGCGAGTACTGGCCGATCCGGCCGCTGGCGACCTGCACGGTGTGGATCGCCTGCGACGACTCGACGCCCGAGAATGGCTGCCTGCGCGTCATCCGCGGCTCGCATCGCCGCAAGTCGCTGTTCCGCCACAACCGCAACGACGGTCCGGGCCTCGCGCTCAACCAGGAGCTCGACCGCGCCGAGTACGACGAAGCCGACGCGGCCGACATCGTGCTCGAGGCGGGGCAGGTGTCGCTGCACGACGTCTATCTGATCCACGGCTCGGAGCCGAACCGCTCGCCGCGCCCGCGCCGCGGCATGACGCTGCGCTTCATGCCGACCAGCTCGGTGTTCGACCGCGAACTCGCCGGCGCGATGTTCCGCGAGAAGCGCCTGGGCGCCAACCATGCCGAGCGCACCGTCTATCTGATGCGCGGCCGCGACCTGAGCGGCCGCAACGATTTCCGCGTGCGGCTCTAGCAGGACATTCGATCGAGAGTACCGTTTCGCCCCGGCATCGCCGTCATCGCTCGGGATCGCCACGGCGAAACGGTACTCTCGATCGGATTTCCGCGCGCGGCAGCAGCGCGAGGGAAAGCGCCGAGAGCAGCGATGCCGCCGCCATGGCCAGCACCATCGGCGTCTCCGTGTCCGCCATCCAGTCGGCGATCGCGACGGTGACGAGCGCGCCAAGCCCCATCTGCAGGAACCCGGTCAGCCCGGCCGCGGACCCCGCCAGCCCGGGATGCACGCTGAGCGCGCCGGCGTTGGTGTTGGGCAGGAACAGTCCCGAGGCGAAGACGACGAGGGTCATCGGCACGAACAGCGCCAGCGGCGTCAGGATTCCGGCGGCGAGGATGGCCAATTGCAGCGCGGTGCCGGCGAGCGCGAGCGCCTGGCCGATCGCGATCATGCGCCCCCCGCCGAGGCGTACCGACAGCCAGCCTGCGAAGAAGCTGCCGGCGATATAGCCCGCGAGCACGATCAGCACGTATTTCCCGTAGGCGATCGGCGGCAGCCCGAGGATCTGCACCAGCACATAGGGGGCGCCGGCGACGAAAGCGTACCAGGTGGCGTTGGCGAAGGCGGTCGACAGCGCATAGGCGAGGAAGGCCGGCGAGCGCAGCAGCGTGACGTAGTTGCCGGCGAGCCGCAGCGGCCCCTGGCCGTCGAGCCGGTCGAGCTTGGTCTCGCCCAGCGCCAGATAGGCGCAGGTCAGGATCAGCACGGCGGCGGCCGCGAGGCAGAAGAAGACGGAGCGCCAGCCCGCGAGATCCTGGATCAGGGCGCTCGCCAGCGGCGAGAACGAGGCGCAGCAGGACATCGCCATCGTCGCGTAGCCCATCAGGCTCGCGGCGCGGTCGCGCGGAACGCAGTCGCGGATGATCGCGCGGCCCAGCACCTGGCCGGCGCTGCCGGTGACGCCCTGCAGCAGCCTCGCGGCGAGCAGCATGTCGAGCGACTGCGCCAGCGCGCAGCCGAGCGAGGCGGCGAGGAACAGCGCCATGCCGGCGAGTACCACCGGCCTTCGGCCGAAGCGGTCGGAGACCGGTCCCCAGGCGAGCTGCCCGGCGGCGATGCCGATCAGGTAGGCGGTCAGCGTCGCCTGCGCGTCGGCGAGGCCGGTGCCGAACTCGGTCGCGACCGGCTGCATCGCCGGGATCACGACATGCAGCGAGAACGGGCCGAGCACCGTGATCGCGACGACGATCCAGAACGGCGGCAGGCGCGGCGGCGCGGGCATTGCGGTCATGCGTCGGCGATGGCTTGCCCGGCGCGCGGGCGGAATGGCACGGTCGTCGCCCAGACGCCGGCGGGCGGCGCAAGGAGACGGTGCATGCTACTACGATTTGGCGCGCGGTGGCGGCGATGACCGGGCCGGTCCGCATCGGCTGCGGTGCCGGGTTCTCGGGCGACCGGTTCGAGCCGGCGACGATCTTGGTCGAGCGCGCGGCGATCGACTACCTGATCCTGGAATGCCTGGCGGAGCGCACAATCGCCATCGCGCAGAAGGAAAGGCTCGCCGATCCGTCGCGCGGCTATGACGGGCTGCTGCTGCGGCGGCT
>JBIKXN010000432.1:0-3463 GCA_044355765.1 Alphaproteobacteria bacterium | reverse complement strand
ATGGCGGCGCCGAGGTCGCGTTCGAGCCTGCCGACCGAGTCGCGGGCATCGAGCGCCAGCCACTGCATGGTCTCGATCGCGATCCGGGCCTCGCTGACGAAGGGACCGATCTGCTCGCGCTGCGCGGCGAGGCCGGCGGCCAGCGTCTCGACATGGCCGAGGATCTGCGCGATGCGCGCGACGTTGTCGTCGCTCAGCACCAGGCTCGCGCGGGTGGCGATCGCGTTCGCCGTGGCGACCATGTCGGGCATCGACTCGACGAGCTTGTCGAGCGTCGAGGGCACCGAGGGGATGGTGGCGCGCCGCTTGCCTTCGCGCGGCAGCAGCGGCGCCGCGGCGTTGCTGCCGCCGGTCAGGTTGACATAGGCGAGACCGGTGATGCCCTGCGGCGCCAGCGAGGCGACCGTGTCGGTCCGGATCGGCGTTCCCGGCTTTATGCCGAGCGTGACCTCGGTCAGTTCGACGTTCTTGGCGTCGATCGCGATCGCCGTGACGGTGCCCACCGGCACGCCGCGCAGCCGCACGGCCGAGCCTTCCGAGAGGCCGGCGACCGAGCCGCGGAAATAGACGTAGTAGAACGTGCGCTCGTCGCGCAGTTCGAACCGCGCCAGCCAGAACACGAAGACGACCCCGGCGATCATCGCCGCCAGCACGAAGCCGCCGACGAGGGTGTAGTTGGCGCGGTTTTCCATTGCCTCGTCGTCGCCCTCAGGGCTCGTGGCGCGCGGCGCGTCCGCGCGGACCGTGGAAGTAGGAGCGGATCCACGGGTGGGGATCGCGCAGATGCTCCGCCAGCGGAGCCACGATAATACGTCTGTCGACGAGCACCGCAATGCGGTCGGTGATGGCGACCAGCGTGTCGAGGTCGTGGGTGACGACCACCACGGTCAGCCCGAGCGCGCGCTGCAGGTCGCGGATGAGGTCGTCGAAGGCGGCGGCCGAGATCGGATCCAGGCCCGCCGTCGGCTCGTCGAGGAACAGGATCTCGGGATCCAGCGCCAGCGCGCGTGCCAGCGCGGCGCGCTTGCGCATGCCGCCCGAGAGCTCGGATGGAAACTTCGCGCCGGCCTCGGGCGGCAGCCCCGCGAGGTCGATCTTCACGCGGATCAGGTCGCCGACCAGCTTGGGATCCAGGCGCGTGTGCTCGAGAAACGGCAGGCGGACGTTCTGCGCCACGGTCAGCGCCGAGAACAATGCCCCGTTCTGGAACAGCACGCCCCAGCGTGCCTGGATGCTGCGCGCCGCGGCGGGCGCGCTTGGAAAGGGCTGGCCGAAGATCTCGACGCGGCCGCCCTCGGGCTGCTTGAGCCCGACGATCGTGCGCAGCAGCACGGACTTGCCCGTGCCGGAGCCGCCGACGATGCCGAGCACCTCGCCGCGGCGCACGTCGAGGTCCAGCCCGTCGTGGATCGTCTGCGCGCCGAAGCGGGTGACGATCCCGCGCAGGCGGATGATGGGTGCGTCGGCGTCCGCCATGCCCTAGATCCCGAGCTGGGCGAAGACGACGGAAAAGGCGGCGTCGACGACGATGATGAGGAAGATCGACTCGACCACCGAACGCGTGGTGCGCCGGCCGACGCTCTCGGCGCTGCTGGAGACCTGCAGCCCTTCGTAGCAGCCGACCAGCCCGATCAGCAGCGCGAAGACCGGCGCCTTGACCATGCCGGCCCAGAAGGTCGAGACATGGACGGCCTCGCCGAGCTGGGCAAGGAACTGGGGCAGGCCGATATCGAGGATGAACACGACCATGGCCGCTCCGCCGCCCAGCGCCACCAGATTGGCGAACAGCGTCAGCAGCGGCAGCGCGATGACCATCGCGATCAGCCGCGGCAGCACCAGGACCTCGACGGGATCGAGCCCCAGCGTGCGCATCGCGTCGACTTCCTCGTTCACCTTCATGGTGCCGATCTCGGCCGTGAAGGCGCTGCCCGAGCGCCCGGCGACCAGGATGGCGGTCATCATCCCGCCAAGCTCGCGCAGGATCGAGACGCCGAGCAGGTTGACGGTGAAGATCTCCGCGCCGTAGACGCGCAGCTGGTCGGCGCCCTGATAGGCCAGCACGACGCCGATCAGGAACGACAGCAGCCCCAGGATGGGCAGGGCGTGCAGGCCGATGCGCTCGACATGCGCGATCACGGCGCGCACCCGCAGCCGGCCCGGGCGCAGCACCACGCCCGCGAAGGTCACGGTCACCAGCCCGAAGAAGCCCAGCAGGTCGCGCCCGGCGGCGAGCGTGGTGTAGGTCGCGCGTCCGATGCGTTGCGCGAGCTGCACGACCACCGGAACGGCGGGCCGGGCGAGCGGCTGGCGTTCGGGCAGCTGCACGCGGCGCACCAGCGCGTGATGCGCGGGGTTCCCGGCGGCGAACTCGACCTGCGCTCCGGCATGGGCGAGCGGGCGCATCCAGCGTGCCAGCAGCACCGCCCCGGCCGTGTCCATCGCGTCGACGGCGCCTGTATCGACGACGATCCGGACGAACCCGGTCTCGCGGCGCGGGGGCAGCGCCGCCTGCGCCGCGTCGGCGGTGCGGATCGTCCAGGTTCCATGGACCGTCAGGCGGAGCGTATCGGCCTCGAGCGCGAGGTCGGCGCGGATAGGTCCGGTCATGCGGCGCGCCTGCCGGCGCCCCCCGGCCGGCGGCGCTCCGTCGGGCCTTGCCGGGCGGCGAATATGGTCACGGAAGACCCTTGATTTTTGCGCCGCAGCATATACTTTGTGCGGTGCGGCATCTTCGGGTGCCGCACCGGAAGCGGCGAGTCGCCGCTTCCTGGGCGTTTCCTCCCTAGACTTGGGCCGCGTCGCAAGATGCGGCCCTCTTTTTTCGTCTCGACGGTCACGAGGCCGCCCGCGCGTCGCTCTCCGCAGCGGCCTCCGCGCGCAAGAGGTCGCGCAGCGCCGCCATCAATCCCGCGAGATGCGCGGCCAGGGTCGCAAAATAGGGCCGGGGTTCGAGCCGCGCCTCGTGCATGTAGAGCCCGCGGTTGATCTCGACCTGGAGCGCATGGCGATCCTGCCAGGGCCGGCCGTGATGGCGGGTGGCGAAGCCGCCCGCGAAGGGATCGTTGCGGCTGACCGTGTAGCCCAGCGCGCGCAGGCTGCGCTCCGCCAGATCGGTGACGGCCGCCATGCAACTGCTGCCATGGCAGTCGCCGAGCACGAAATCCGCCCGCGCGCCGACGCATCCCGGCGCGGCGCCCGAAGGCATGGAGTGGCAGTCGACGAGCAGGCATCGCGACCAGCGCGCATGCGCCGCGTCGAGCAGCGCGTCGAGTCGCGCGTGATAGGGCATGTAGAGCGTCTCGATGCGCCGCCGCGCCTCGGCGAAGGTGAGCTTCCCGGGATAGATCTCGGCGCCGTCCGAGACCACGCGCGCGATGGTGCCGATGCCCGCGCGCGCGCGCGGGCTCGCGCGATCCACGAAGTCGGGCAGACGGTCCGAGAACATGCCGGGGTCGAGTTCCCA
>JBIKXN010000065.1:0-11545 GCA_044355765.1 Alphaproteobacteria bacterium | reverse complement strand
GGCCCGCTCGTGATCGGGGAGGACCTGATGTCCTACGACTGCGCGACGCGCGTCGTCGCCCATCGCGAGGCGCATCTGTCCTTCGCGCTGGATTGACGCGGCCCCGGCACGCCCTGGAGCAGTTGCCGGCCGCGCGGAACCGGAGCGGCATTCCCTGGCGGCGCAAGGAATGCCATCCAAGCTGGCGACCGGGTCGGGGCGGTCGGCGTGAATGGCAGCACCTGTGTCGAAGGACTTGCGACGCCGGATGGTAGCGGCGGCTGAAGACGGCACGTCGCGGCGCGCCGCGGCGACCCGCTGCTTGGTGAGCGAGAACCGCGCGATCGAGCTGATGCAGCGCTGGCGGAGGACCGGGAGCGTGGCACCGGCCCAGATGTGCGGTCATCGCAAGACACTGCTCCACGGCACGCGGCGCAAACCTGCTCCTCCCCTGCGCGCGTAGCGCGCGGGGGAGGAAGCGCCAGGACGTGCGGCGTGGCCCACGACGCCAGCCGCCAGGCAAAACGGCGCTCTATACGCCGCCCGGGCCCAGTGCCGCCCTCCACGATGCCAGCAGCGCGGGACCGATCGCGCTGCGGTGGGGACCGCGATGCAGGGTCTCGAGGCAGGAGAGCAGCGCCGACGCGGCGTCGCGCTCGCCGGCCAGCGCGAGACTGCGCAGGATGCGCGTCAGCCAACCCAGCCGCGGGTCGCCGCGCGATAGCCAGACCAGGGCCTGGGCGCGGAAATTCGCCCCGAGCTGGACGACGCGCCGGTCGCTATCCCAGGCGAAGCCATAGAAAGCGAGCATGCGGTCGAGCGACCGGCGCAGATTGGCGCGGATCGCCCTGTCCCGCCGCACCGCCGCCCATGCCGCGGCGTCGAGGACCGGATGCGCCGGATCGGCGGGGTCGGCCAGGTCGATCGGGAACAGCCAGGCGACGACGACGCCGGAAGCCACGAGATCCTCGTTCGTCATCGCCCAGAGCTCGGCGATCTCCCGTCCCAGGGGATCGCGGCCAGCACCGCGCAGGAAATCGAGCACCTCGCTCACGCCGAGGTCGCCCTCGGCGGCGGACCCGCGGCGCCAGGGCCCGCCAGGGCCCGCCAGCGCGTCCATGTTTGCGCCCGGGAGCCTGGAAAAGACCAAGATCCGATCACGTGCCATGTCCAGAGACTAGGCGCGTCCGGCGCAATTGGAAATGCCCGCCTGCAGGTCGCGCACTACCGCCGACGCGGTGCAGCCGCATCGCGCATGCCGACCGCGCGCCCGCGCGGCCGCGAGGGGTTCAGTCGATGACCAGGACGCCGCGGCGGTTCTGCGCCCAACTCTGCTCGTTCGATGCCACGACCACCGGCTTTTCCTTGCCGTAGCTGAGCGTCTGGATGCGGGCAGCCGGGACACCGATGCTGGTCAGGTAGTTACGCACCATCGTGGCGCGCCGTTCGCCGAGCGCGAGATTGTATTCGCGCGTGCCGCGCTCGTCGCAATGGCCTTCGATGACGACCCGCGTGCCGCTCGCCTGGTTCAGGATGCGGGCCCATTTTTCTATCGTGGCGCGCGCCTCTCCGGTGAGTTCGGCCGAGTCGTAGCCGAACAACACGCGGTCGGTCACGCCCTCGCGCGCCAGCGCCTCGCGCAGCTGGTCGGCGTTGAGCTGGCGCCCGACCACGCTGCGGTCGATGGCGACGCCCGAAGTCTGACCGGAGGACTCGCCGGTGGCACCCGTGCCGTCGGTGGTGCTGCAAGCACCGAGGCCGAGCGCGGCCACCATGGCGAGCATCGCCGCGACCGGAGCGGCGCGGCGCGGCGCGCGGCGCGCCACGGATGGCGGGAAGGACGAAGCGGCGGCGAGCGAAGCTTCCGAGAGACTGGCCATGTGGCTGGCGACCCCTTTCTTCCGGCATCGTGCCGGTACGCGCCAGGGGTTATAGACCAGATGGGGCCGAAATGCGGCGACAATTCATCGTCACGGCGGACGTAGACGCATCATCTGCACGATCACGCCCGTCGCAGCCCCCATCCCTTGCCGGTTGATCCGCGGCAGATGGCCCGGGACGATCTCGAATCCCCAGCGGCGGTAGCGCGCCACGTTCTCGCCGCGCGCGTAGAGGAACACCCGGTCCCATTGCTTCGGCCAGCGTCCGATCGCCTCGTCGACCAGCGCCCGGCCGATGCCGTTCGACCGCCACTGCGCCTGCACGTATATCCCCCGCAGCCGCAGCCCCTGGTCCGAGATGTTGTAGATCGACGTCCAGGCGACCCGTGCGCCGTCCAACTCGGCGGCCAACGGCACGAACCGCACCCGCCGCGCAAGTTCCGCGCCGCAATACTGCAGCTGGCCATGGCCGTTGACCGTCGGCGGGATCGCCGCCGCAGCCCCTTCCATGTGCCAGAGCGGGGCGATCTCGCGGCTCCAGGTCTCCAGATCGAGTTCCTGGAACCGAAGCCGCGCCGCCGCGCGCCGCGGCACGGTCCCTGCGGTATCGGCTGCCCCGGTCATGCCGCCACCCCATCCGTGGCAGGCGACGGGACGACCCGGCCATAGAGCGCGGCACCTTCGCCCAGCGCGGCACCGAGATCGAGATCGAGTCGTTCCGCCAGCCGGTGCAGCGGGAAGTAATGAACCGCATCGCAGCCGGGGGTCAGTCGACGCAGCCGTCTGCCCAGCGCCTCGATCCGTCGTCTCAACCCGGGATCCGGCCAGGGAACTACCGGGACCTGCGCGCCCAGTTCGGGCAGGCAGCGACGCCAGGCCCGGATCTCCGCCGCGCGGCTGGTGGCCTCGCCGGCCGCCCCTGCCCCTCGCACTCCGGCGCCTCCTGCCCCGACGCCTTCTGCCCCGGCGCCTGCCGCCAGCGCGCCCGCGATCCAGTCGCGCATCGGCGGCGCGGTCAACTGCGCGCCGACGAGCTCGGGCGACCAGCGCAGGGGCTGGGCCACGCCCGGACGACCGTCGATCGCCATCATGCGATCGAGGCCGGTCGCGTGCTCGGCATCCGCGAGCGCCAGGTTCGTGGGCGCCGCGATCGCGCCGCGCAACATGTCGACGCCGTGATTGACGAGCGTCACCGTGCCGTGGTCGGCGACATGCGGCCATGTATCGCGTGCCGCCACGAGGGCGGCGAGCGCGCTCCAGGGACTGCCGCAGCCGGCGGTCGCGGCGAAGGCGAGCGCGAAATCGGCGAAGGCTTCGAAGCCGATCTCGACGGTTTCCACCGCCAGCCGCGCCGCGGGCGGCAACGGCGGCGACGACCCGTCGAGAGCCACTGTAACCAGACGCGCCTCGATCCCCTGGCGCTCGGCACAGGCGGCGACCGCCCGCGCGACCGGACCGCCGAGACATGCGACCGACAGCCTGCCGAAGCGCTCCGTCATCTCGCCGACGGCACGCGCGAGCTCCGCCGCCATGCCGTCCGGCGTCCGTGCGCAGCGGCCATACTCGGTCCAGTAGCGCTGCCGCGGCGAGGCGCGCCGACCTGCTTGGCGCGTGTCGTGACCGAAGCGGAAATGCCCGTCGCGCGTCTCGGGCCCGCGAGCCTGCGCCGCGATCATGGCGAGAGCACGGCGAGGAGGTCGCGATAGGAGATGCGCGCGATCGCGTCATGGCCGGGCAGCCGGCGCGCCAGCTCGGGCCGCAGCGCGTCGTCGAGATGCATGACGTTCTCGAAACCATGGAATTTCGGGCGCGGCTCGAGCAGGAAATGCCGACGATAGACGATGCCCTTGACCTTGCCCGTGTCGGCGATGCCGGGCATCCGGTCCTCGCACAGCGCCGCGACGACCGGGTCGCGCAGGAAGGCGAGCATGTTGGCCGGATCGTACTGGAAGAACCCGGCGCAGCCCGCACGACCGGCGGCCATCAGATGCCGGTACCAGCCCGCGATGCGTTCCTTTTCGAGCATCTTCCATGCGAAGCCGGCGCGCGCGTCCGCTGCGGCGGCGGACTCGGCGGGGCCGCGCTCGAGATAGCATTCGCCCGAGCCGAGGACCGGATAGCCGTCGACCTGATCCATCGCCCACATCGTGTGGAGCAGCTGCGGCTGGACGCAGGACGCGCGCAGCGCATAGGCCAGCGCCTCGCCGCTCGCGAAGAACCGCTCGATGTCGATGTCGAGCAGCCGGTAGGGAACCTGGTGTGTCTCGCAGAAACGGATGGCGTAGGCGATGTCGTGCCGGTTGAGATCGTCGGCAAAGCGCGTGATCGCCGCCCGCACCGGAATACCCGCGAACAGGAAGGATTGCAGCACGACCTCGCTATCCAACCCGCCGGAGAACAGCACCCAGAGATCGAGTTCGGTCGCCGCGCGGATCAACCGCGCGGTGTCGACGCATGCCGCCCGCCAGTCCACCGGGATGTGCGGGCTGCGTCCGTAGGCCACCTGCCATCCGGCGAAGGGCGATGGCCGCGGCACGAACCAGCGGTCGTCATAGCCGAAGCGGAAATGGTTGCGATGGGAGAATTCGAGGCCCGTCCCCTCGCCGGCGCTTCCGAAGGGAAGCGCGACCGCCAGCGCGCTCACCGGAGCACCCCGCCGCGCGATCCGCCGATATCCGCCATGTCGCCGTCCTCCTCCTGGGTTGCAGGCGGCGACAGCAAACGACGTCCAGCACGGCACCGGCAATCCGCGCGCCGGCTTACGCACGGCATCCGCCGGGCGTAAGCCTCAGCGCAAGGCCGCGAAGAGATGGATCGCGATCGCGGCGGCCGCCGCGACGTTGAGCGACTGCACACCGCCGCCGCCGGGAATGCGCGCCACGCTCGCGCAGGCCGAGAGCGTCGTGGCCGGAACGCCACGCTCCTCGTTGCCGAGCACCAGCGCGACGGGCCTGTCGCGCGGCACCTCGCCGAGCGGCTGCGCGCGGTCGTCGAGCGCGGTCGCGACGGTGCGGAAGCTGCGCCCAAGGGACGCGAGCGCGCCGGGCAACCGCACCCTGACCAAGTCGAGGCGATCGAGGCCGCCCTCCGCCACCCGATAGGCGGCGTCGGAGGGCAGCGCCTGCGCCGGATGCTCGGACAGCAGCAGGCGGGCCACGCCGAAGAACGCGGCCGTTCGCGCGATCGCTCCGAGATTGTGCGGATTCGACACGCCGTCGAGGACCACGACGAGGCTTTCGTGCCGCGCCCAGCGCGCGACGTCGGCAGGATCGAAGACGGCGATCGGACGCGGTCGGGCGACGGCGACGATGCCGCCATGCATCGCGCTGCCAGCGATGCGCGCCAGCTCCGCGGCGTCGACGGCGCGATAGGGCTTGCGCGCGCGTGCCAGCCGCGCGGCGAAGGGCGCGGCGGCGGTCTGCTGCGCGGGCAGGAAGAACAGCCGCTCGACGCGCTCCGGATCGCGCTCGAACAGCGCCTCGACCGCACGCAGCCCCGCGATCCGCGCCAGCTCCGCGGCATGTCTGGGAGCGGCGGGCGGGCGTGGCGCGCGAGGAGGGCGGCGCATCGCTTTCACCCCGTCCGCGGCCGACCGCGCTCGATCAGCAGCAGGCAGGAGACGATGATCACGGCGCTGCCGACCAGCGTCCATGGATCCGGCGCCAGACCGAAGACCACGAGATCGGCGCCGACGACCCACAGGATGGACGTGTATTCGAGCGGCGCCAGCTGCGCGACCGGCGTGCGCTTGAGCGCCGCCGCGAAGGCCATGTGGGCGAGCGGCCACAGCAGGCCGACCGCCGAAACGAGCAGCAGGTCGATCGCACGCGGCGCGACCCATTCCCAGGCCGCAAAGGGCAGGCTTGCGACGGTGATCGCCAGGCACGGATAGAAGATCAGCGCCAGCGCGGTCTCGCGCATGCTCAGCGTCCGCGTGATCACGCCGACCACGCCATAGCTGAGCGTGCCGAGGACGCAGGCGGCATAGGCGAGCGCGGCCCCGCCGCCCAGATCCGGCCCGACGACGATGCCCACGCCCGCCAGCCCCAGCGCCACCGCCAGCGCCGCGCGCCGCGGCACGCGTTCGCCCAGGAACACCGCGGCAAGCACGGTCATCGCAAGCGGAGCCACGTAAAAGATCGTGTAGGCGTCGGCGAGCGGCAGGTAGCGGAACCCATAGAAGAACGTTGCGCTGGAGATCAGCAGCATCAATCCGCGCAGCGCATGCATCGGCAGCGCCGAGCTGCGCAGGTCGCGCCCCCCGCGCCAGGCGGCGACCGCGCCGAGCACTGCCAGGGACACCGCGGTGCGCATCGCGACGATCTGCATGACGCCGTAGCTGCCGGTGAGCCACTTCACGATCGCGTCCTGGACCACGAACACGACCACGGCGGCGACCATCAGCGCGGGACCGCCCATCGTGGGGCGCTCAGCCGCGTCGGCGTCCGGCGCGGCGGGCCGCGGCGCCCTCGCCGCCATCGGCGGGAGGCGGCGACACGAAGGCGCCGAGCATCCGCACCAGCAGGTCGTTGTCCGGGCGGCGACGACGCGCATGCGTGTCGATCGCCGCGCGCATCGCCGCGAGATGCACGGGGGAGGTGCCGCAGCAGCCGCCGACGATGCGTGCGCCCGCGTCGACCGCGAGCCGCGCGTATTCCGCCATCAGCGGCGGCGTTCCGGAATAGATGGTACCCTCCGCGGTCACGCGCGGAATGCCGCAATTCGCCTTGGCGATCACGACCGCGCCGGTGTCGGCGCCGTCGATCGCCAGGACCGAGGCGACGAGGTCGGTCGCGCCCACGCCGCAATTCGCGCCGATGGCGAGCGGCGCCGGCGCCAGCTCGGCCGCGAATTCGGCGAGCCGCGACGGCTGCACGCCCATCATGGTGCGGCCGGCGGTGTCGAAGCTCGCCGTGACGGTGTAGGGCATCCCGGTCGCGACGGCGGCGCGCGCGGCCGCGCGAATCTCCTCGAGCGCCGACATGGTCTCGATCCAGACGACGTCGGCGCCGCCCTCCTTGAGACCCTCGATCTGCTCGACGAAGACCGCGAAGGCCTCGTCCTCGGTCAAGGCACCCAGCGGCGCCAGCAGATCGCCGGTGGGGCCGACCGAACCGGCGACCACGACCGGCCTTCCGGCTGCGTCGGCTTCGGCGCGCGCGTTCGCGGCGGCGAGACGGTTGAGTTCGCGGGTTCTTCCCTCGAGCTGGTGGAGCATCAGGCGGCGGCGATTGGCGCCGAAGCTGTTGGTCAGAATGATGTCGGCGCCGGCGGCGACGAATTCGCGGTGCAGGCCGCGGATGCGGTCGGCATGGATGTCGTTCCAGAGCTCGGGCGAATCGCCCGAGACCAGGCCGCGCTCGAACAGATTCGTGCCGGTGGCGCCGTCGGCGAGAAGGACGGGGCGTTCGGCGAGCAGCTTGGCGAGCATGGATGCGGGCTCCGGCAGAAGGGTGGAGAGGCGGCGCTCCGGTACTAGGGCCGCGGCGCGGGCGGCGCAAGCCGCCGTGCGCGCGCCGCAAGCCAGGCGCCGAGGCAGGCGATGGCGGCGGCGGGCGGCGCCAGCGCGGCCGGGCCGAAACGCTCGATCAGCAGGCCGCCCAGCGCCGCCGCGGCGATCCAGCCGACGCTCGCGCAGGTGATGTTGAACCCCATCAGCGCGCCGCGGGTGCGCGCCGGCGCCTCGCCGAGGACCGCCATCAGCGCCGGACGCCCGATGGCGTTGGCGAAGGAATAGAGGAACCCGAGCGCCACGCAGCCGACCAGGCCGGGATCCCAGGCGAAGAGCGCGACCGCCAGCGCCGCGGTCGCCGCCGACGACAGGACGAAGGTGCGCTCGCGATCGGGCAGACGATCGGCGAGCGATCCGCCCAGCGCGTTCCCGAGCAGATTGCCGGCCGCCATCGCCGCGAGCGGCAGTGTCAGCGCCCCCAGCGACACCCCGTAGCGCAACTGCAGCAGCGTCGCGAAATAGACCGCGACCAGACCAAAGCAGACGCGCTCGGTGACGCCCGCAGCCAGCAGCATGCCGAGACGCGGCCCCACGGCGAGCGCGGCGGCGAGCGATACGGGCGCGCCGGTCGACGCCGGAGCCGCATCGCCCGCCGACGCGGCAGGTCCCCGGAGCGCCAGCCACAGGCCGACGGCGGCGACCAGATCGGCGCCGGCGACGCACAGCATGACGCCGCGCCAGTCGGTCAAGGTGCCGAGCCAGGCGGCGAACGGCACGCCGACGACGAAGGACAGCGACTGGCCGGTGATGATCCAGCCCATCGCGCGGCCGCGCTGTCCGTCCGCGACACGGTCCGAGAGCGCGGCGAAGATCACGCCCATATGGCAGCCGCCGCCGGCGCCGGCGACCGCGGTCCAGACCGCGACGGCGGCATATCCTCCGGCCGTCGCCATCCCGACCGTGCCGCCGACCAGCAGCCCGTGCGCCAGCAGCAGAAGCGGCAGCCGACCGAAGCGATCGCTGGCCGCGCCGGCGAACAGCGCCGCCACGCCCCAGGCGCCGGCGGTCAGCGAGAACAGATTCGCCGTCGCCGCCAGCGAGGCGTTCAGGTCGCGCGCCATGTCCAGCAGGAACGGGGCGCGCACCACCCCCGATCCGGTGACGAGGAACGTGCTCGCGCAGGCGGCGGTCAGCAGCAGCCAGGGCATGCGGCGGGAACGGGCACGGCGGTCATCGCCGGGACACTCGCACGGCGCCTCGGCCCGGCGATACGCTTTCGAGTCGCGGGCAGCGACATGGCGGCGCATGGCCGCCGCGATGGTTGCGTGGGACCTCGGGCATCCCTATTTGAGGTGCACGGGCGCGCGGCGCGCCCCTCGAGCGGAGGAAACGCACATGAAGATCCTGCTTCCCGTCGACGGCAGCCCGTTCACCAAGAAGATGCTGGCCTATGTCGGCGCGCACGAGGAATTGTTCGGCGCCGCGGCGGAGTGGGCGCTCATCCACGTCCAGACGCCGATCCCGCCGCGCGCGCGCGCCGCGGTCGGCAAGGAACTGGTCGAGAAGATGCATGCCGACGAGACCACCGCGGCCACGAAGGCGGTGCTTGCCTATTTCAAGCAGAAGGGCTGGCCGGCGCGCGTCATCACCAAGGTCGGCGTGCCGGGCGAGGAGATCGCCAAGGCCGCGGAAGCGGGCAAGTTCGACCTCGTGGTCATGGGCTCGCACGGCCATGGCGCCATCGGCGCGCTGCTGATGGGATCGGTCGCCCAGCGGGTGATCGCGAAGTGCAGCGTCCCGGTTCTGCTGATCCGATGACGCGCGCGGCGCCGCTTCAGGGCGCTCGCGCCACCTCGTAGCGGGGCGAACGCCAGGTCTCGGCGCGTCCCGCCTCGACCCAGTCGGCGACCAGAGGATGACCGAGCACGGCCGCGACATAGGCCCGGGCGGCGGCATCGAGCTCTGGCTGCCATGTCATGAAACGGCACACGACCGGCGCGTAGAACGCGTCGGCGATCGTGAAATCCGCGCCGAACAGGAACGGCCCACCGGATCCGAACCGCGCGCGTGTCCCGGCCCACAGGGCGCAGACGCGCGCGATGTCCGCCAGCGCGCCCGGCGTGCGGCCTTCGCCCGGGAAGGACTGCCCGACATTGAAGAACATGGCGCGGCGCAGATCGACGAAGCCCGCATGCATCTCGCAGACGATCGCGCGCGCGTGGGCGCGCGCCAGGGGGTCGGCCGGCCACAGATGCCTGGCCGTTTCGGCGCAATGCTCGGCGATGGCGAGCGAGTCCCAGATCACCGCCCCGTCGCGCTGCAGGCAGGGCACGCGCCCGGAGGGCGAGACCGCGAGGATCGTCTCGCGCGTCGCGGGCGTGTCGAGCTGGATCATCACCTCGTCGAACGCGAAGCCGGCCAGCCGGCAGGCGAGCCAGCCGCGCATCGACCACGAGGAATAGCGCTTGTTGCCGAGATAGAGGGTCGCACGGGCCATGCCGTGATCTAGCGCGCCGGCCGCGAGGTTTGCAATCGCGACGCACGGCGCTCACACTGTCCGCGACGCCCACGCAGCACGGATCCAGCCATGACCCAGGACGCCACCGCAGCGCCACGCGCGCGCCCCCTCTCGCTCGTCGCCGCGGACCGGCTGGCGGCATGGAAGACCACCCGCGACGCAGCGGAACTCGCCTGGCTCGGCGCGGCGGGATTCGATGGCAAGCCCGGCGACCTCGCCCTGCTGCCGCCGCGCGGTCCGGACGATGGCGGCGGCGGAGCCGTCTTCGTGTTCGCGCAGGACGGATCGACCGAGGATTTCTGGCGGCTGGCCGGTCTGCCGACCCGGCTGCCCGACGCGCCGTGGCGCCTCGCCGGGCAGCACCCGCCGGCCGTCGCCACCCGCATCGCCACCGCCTGGGGGATCGGCAGCTACGCTTTCGCGCGCTACCGCAAGGCCGCGCGCGCCGCCGCGCGGCTGGAGACGCCGGTCGGCGCCGATGCGGCCGCCGTCGCGCGCGACGTCGAGGCCAATCGCTTCGTGCGCGACCTCATCAACACCCCGGCGCAGGACATGGGGCCGGGCGAGCTGGCGGCCGCGGCGCTGGAGATGGCCGCCGAGTTCGGCATGCAGGCCCGCGTGGTGACCGGCGCCGACCTTCTGGCCGAGGGCCATCGTCTGATACACGCCGTCGGGCGCGCCTCGGCGCGCGCGCCGCGGCTGATCGACCTGACCTGGGGCGACCCCGCCCATCCCAGGATCACCCTGGTCGGCAAGGGCGTGTGTTTCGACACCGGCGGGCTCGACCTCAAGGGCGCCGACGGGATGAAGCTGATGAAGAAGGACATGGGCGGCGCGGCGCATGTCCTTGGTCTCGCGCGCATGGCGATGCGCGCTGCGTTGCCGCTGCGGCTGCGGGTGCTGGTGGCGGCGGTCGAGAACGCCGTTTCGGGCGACGCGTTCCGGCCGCTCGACATCGTCACCTCCCGCAAGGGGATCACGGTCGAGATCGGCAACACCGACGCCGAGGGCCGGCTGATCCTCGCCGACGCGCTCGACCTCGCCTGCGAGGACAAGCCGGCCCTCGTGATCGACATGGCGACGCTCACCGGCGCGGCGCGGGTGGCGCTGGGTCCGGAACTGCCCGCGGCGTTCTGCAACGACGAGGACGTCGCCGTCGCCCTCGCCCGCCACGCGGTCGCCCAGGCCGACCCGGTCTGGCGCCTGCCGCTATGGAAGCCCTACCGGGCGATGCTCGACAGCAAGACCGCCGACATCAACAATGTCGGCAGCGGGCCGATGGCCGGTTCGATCACGGCGGCGCTGTTCATGCAGGAGTTCGTCGCGCCGGGGATCCCGTGGCTCCATCTCGACGTCTATGCGTGGAACGCGTCCGCCAGGCCAGGGCGGCCGGAAGGCGCCGAAGCCCAGGCGCTGCGCGCCCTGTTCGGCCTGCTCCACGAGCGGGCGGTCAGCAGCATCGGGGGTGGTGTTTTATCATGAATTCCAGACCGGGTTCTGGTAACACCTCCAGGCGAGGGGTGATCTAGGCTGGTGGATTTCCCGTATTCGCCGGTATCGTGCGCGACAGGAAGCCGATGAGCGACAATTCAGAACGGTCTGGCCAGGAGCAGGGTGGCGAGGGAGCGCCCGCGGAAGGACCGCCCGCGGAGGCGCGCAGCACGCATTTCGACTTCAAGCACCGGCTGTTCCAGGGCCGCGGCACCCATTTCGCGA
>JBIKXN010000064.1:0-11548 GCA_044355765.1 Alphaproteobacteria bacterium | reverse complement strand
TCCTCGCCCGCGCTGCGCAGGTAGAACGTGTCCATCATCTGCCGCGAGGGATGCTCGGGCGGGATGTTGAGCGCGGTGAAGTTGTGCCAGTCGTCCTCGATGTCCGGCCCCTCGGCGACCGAGAAACCCATCTCGCCGAAGATCGCGGTCAACTCGTCGATGGTCTGGCTGATCGGGTGCACGCGGCCATCGGGCAGCGGGCGCGGAGGCAACGTGACGTCGATGCGCTCGCGCGCCAGCCGCGCATCCAGCTCGGCCTCGGCAAGGCCGACGCCCCGCGCCTCGATCAGCCCGGCGATCTCGTCCTTGGCCAGATTGAGCGCCGCGCCGCGGGCCTTGCGCTGGTCGGCCTCGATCGCGCCCAGCGTCTTCATCAACTCGGTGACGCGGCCCTTCTTGCCCAGCCACTCGACGCGCAGTGCCTCCAGCGCCGCACCGTCGGCGGCGGCGGCGACCCTTGTCCTGGCATCCGCGAGCAGGGCGGCGATGTCGTCCGTCATGTCGGTTCTCGCTGTCTCTTGGCGGGGGTGGGCGGGAAGAAGCTGGAGCGCGAAACGAAAAAGGCCCGGCTTGCCGGCCAGGCCCTTCCCGTGCGCGACGACGTCCCGTCGGATCAGCCCAGGGCGGCCTTGGCCTGCTGGACGAGCGCGCCGAAGCCGTCCGGATCGGTGACGGCGAGGTCCGCGAGGACCTTGCGATCGACCGCGATGCCGGCCTTCTTGATGCCGTCCATCAGGCGCGAATAGGTGAGGCCGTGCAGTCGCGCGCCGGCGTTGATGCGCTGGATCCACAGGCCGCGGAAGTCGCGCTTGCGGTTGCGCCGGTCGCGATAGGCGTACTGCATCGCCTTCTCGAGACGCTCGAGCGCCGGACGGAAGCTGGTGCCGGAACGGCCGACATAGCCCTTGGCCGCCTTGATGACTTCCTTGTGACGGGCGCGGCCGGTAACGCCGCGCTTGACGCGTGCCATGATCTATCTCCCCCGGGTCAGTCGTGGAGCCACTGCTTGACGACCTTGGCCGCATGGCCAGGGCTCAGCTGCTTGGTGCCGCGCGCCTGGCGCAGCATCCGGTTCGGACGCTTGCGCATGTTGTGGCGCTTGTTCGCGACGCCGACGAACACCTTGCCTGTGGCGCTGACCTTGAAGCGCTTTCGCGCCGAGGACTTCGTCTTCATCTTGGGCATTTTCCATGTCTCCTTCGGTGCTGGGCGGTTGGGCATGCCCTGGAACGCAGGCGCGGTATTGCGCCCGTTCCGGCCGTGGCCGCCGTCGGAAGTCGCGCGTTATAGGCGCTCATGGGCCGGTCGGGCAAGAGCCGCGGGCGGCCGCGACCGCACCGGCTGCCTGCCGGGACCGGCCGCCCCTGCCGGCCCGGAACCGAGCGGTCCCGGGCATCGGCGAGGAGCGGGGGTCATTTCGGGGCGATCACCATGGTCATCTGCCGCCCTTCCATCTTCGGCGACTGCTCGACCTTGATGGCCTCGGCCATGTCGGTGCGCACGCGCTCGAGCACCTTCGCGCCCAGGTCCTGGTGGACCATCTCGCGGCCGCGGAAGCGCAGGGTCAGCTTGACCTTGTCGCCTTCGGCGATGAAGCGCTGCATCGCGCGCAGCTTGACGTCGTAGTCATGGTCGTCGATGCCCGGGCGCATCTTGATCTCCTTGATCTCGATGACCTTTTGCTTCTTGCGGGCCTCGTTTTCCTTTTTCTGCACCTCGTATTTGTACTTGCCGAAGTCGAGCACCTTGCAGACCGGCGGGGCGGCGTTGGGGGATATCTCGACCAGGTCGAGTCCCGCTTCGTCGGCGATCGCCAGCGCCTGGTACAGGGAAACGATCCCGAGCATTTCGCCGCGGGCATCGATGAGGCGCACCTGGGCGGCCTCGATCTGGTCGTTGACGCGCGGGCCGCCCTTGGCCGGCGCTTCCGTCATCGGACGTGCGATGGAGAGTCTCCTTGGTTGCGACCTGCCCCTGTCGCCCGGACGCCGCCACCGTGGTGGCGGTCGTCCGCGCGGTCCCTGCGGGGTGGCCTACGAGATCAGGCGCCGGGGACCTTCGCCTCTTCCAGCAATTTAACGATGGCGTCATCAAGCGCAAGCGTGCGCTGGTCCTCGCCGCCCAGCCGACGGATGGCGACGCTGCCCTGCTCGGCCTCGCGCCGCCCGAGCGCCCAGAGCCAGGGCGTCTTGGCCAGCGTGTGCTCCCGCACCTTGTACCCGATCTTCTCGTTGCGCAGGTCCAGCTCGGCCCGGATCCCCAGCCCCTCCAGCCGCGCGGCGATGTCGCGCGCATAGGCGTCGGCATCGGACACGATGGTGGCGATCACCACCTGGGTCGGCGCCATCCAGAGGGGGAAACGACCCGCGTAGTTCTCGATCAGGATCCCGATGAAGCGCTCGAACGAGCCCAGGATCGCGCGGTGGAGCATCACCGGTCGGTGCTTCTGGCCGTCCTCGCCGACATAGGACGCGTCCAGCCGCTCGGGCAGGACGAAATCCACCTGCAGCGTGCCGCATTGCCAGTCGCGGCCGATCGCGTCGCGCAGGACGAATTCCAGCTTCGGGCCATAGAACGCGCCCTCGCCCGGGTTGCGCTGGGTTTCCAGCCCGGCGGCCGTCGCCGCCGCCTCGAGCGCCGCCTCGGCCTTGTCCCAGATCGCGTCGTCGCCGGCCCGCGTGTCCGGACGATCCGAGAACTTGATGCGGATGTCCTGGAATCCCATGTCGGCGTAGATCGACCGCAGCAGGGTGCAGAACTTCACGGACTCCGCGGTGATCTGGTCCTCGGTGCAGAAGATATGCGCGTCGTCCTGTGTGAAGGCGCGCACGCGCATTATGCCGTGCAACGCCCCCGACGGCTCGAAACGATGGCAGGCGCCGAACTCGGCGACGCGCAGCGGCAGGTCGCGGTAGCTCTTCAGCCCCTGGCGGAAGACCTGGACATGGCCGGGGCAGTTCATCGGCTTGAGCGCGTAGAGCCGGTCCTCCTCGGCGTTCTCGTTGCGCGGCTTGGCCGCGAACATCGCGTCCTTGTACTTGTCCCAGTGGCCGGAACGTTCCCACAGAACGCGGTCGAGGACCTGGGGCGTCTTGACCTCGACATAGCCGTCGCGCTCCAGACGGCCGCGCATGTAGCGCTCGAGCGTCCGGTAGAGCGTCCAGCCCTTCGGGTGCCAGAACACCGAGCCGACCGCTTCCTCCTGTATGTGGAACAGCTCCATCTCGCGGCCGATGCGCCGATGGTCGCGCTTCTCCGCCTCCTCGAGCTGGCGCAGATACGCCTCCAGCCCTTCCTTGGTCGGGAAGACCGTGCCGTAGATGCGCTGCAGCTGGGCGTTCTTCGCGTCGCCGCGCCAATACGTGCCCGAAACCTTCATCAGCTTGAAGTGCTTTCCGAGCCTGCCGGTCGACGGCAGATGCGGGCCGGTGCACATGTCGAGCCACGCGCCCTGGCGGTATACCGAGATCGCCTCGCCGGCCGGTATCGAATCCACCCATTCGGCCTTGAAGCGCTCGCCGTGGTCGCGGAAATACGCCTTCATCCGGGCATGGTCCCAGATCTCCCGCTCGATCTTCTCGTCGCGATCGACGATCTCGCGCATCTTCGCCTCGATGGCGGCGAAGTCGTCCGGCGAGAAGGGCTGGGCGCGATGGAAGTCGTAATAGAAGCCATCCTCGGTGGCCGGGCCGAAGGTGATCTGCACGTCCGGCCACAATTCCTGCACCGCCTCGGCGAGGACATGGGCCGCGTCGTGCCGCAGCAGCGGCAGGGCCTCGGGCGACTTCGCGGTGACGATCTCGATCCGCGCGTCCGTCTCGACCGGCCGCGTCAGATCGCGCAGCTCGCCGTCGACCTTGATGGCGAGCGCGGCCTTGGCGAGGCCGGCGCCGATCGACTGCGCGACATCGAGGCCGGTCGGGGCCGCTTCGAACTGCTTTACGCTGCCGTCGGGAAGGCTGATGCGGACCATGGGCGGGACCTTTCTGGAGCGGCGCGGAACATAAGGGCGGCGGGCCCCGGCCAGCAAGCCGCGCGGCCGGGCCCGCCCCTCACATCGACCGTGCGGTCAGCCCGCCATCGACCGGCAGGCAGACGGCGGTGATGTAGGAGGCCTCGTCGCTCGCCAGGAACACGGCCGCGTTGGCGACGTCCCAGGCGGTGCCCATGCGGCCCGTCGGACAGGCGGCGTTGCGCGCCTTCACCATGTCCTCGGGCGAGGCGAACTGCCCGGAGATCTGCTGGAAGATCATCGGGGTCTCCATCAGTCCGGGCAGGATCGCGTTGCAGCGCAGGCCGCGCGCCGCGTATTGCAGGGCGATCGAGACAGTCAGCTGGTTCACCGCGCCCTTGGAGGCGCTGTAGGCGACATAGTCATGGCCCAGATGGCGTATCGAGGCGATCGACGAGATGTTGGTGATCACGCCGCGGCCCGCCGCGAGCATCGGCGGGATCGCATGGCGGCATGCCAGGAACATCCCGGTGACGTTGACGTCGAGTTCGCGCCGCCACTCCTCGGCGGTGACCTCGGGCGGGCCGCCCATCTTCACCCGGCCGACATTGTTGTGGAGGATGTCGATCCGGCCGAAGCGCGCCAGCGTCGCGCGCACCGCCTCGGCCACCTCGTCCTCGCGCGTCACGTCGCAGGCGATAGCAAGCGCCTCCGTGCCCTCGCCCGTCGCGACCGCCGCGGTCTCGGCGGCGGCGACCGGCGAAACGTCGACGCACACGACCTTCGCGCCCGCGCGCCCATAGGCGACGGCGCTGGCCTTGCCGTTGCCCCAGCCCGGGCCGATCGACCCGGCGCCGAAAACCAAAGCGACGCGATCCTGGAGCCTGCCCATGCACCTGCCCTCCCTCGGCGTGGAAACCGGACGACACTAGCCGCTGGCGCGGCGTTTTGCCCGTCGCCGCGCGTGGTGTAGGAATCGCCGATGTCCGCGCATGGCCTGCCCACGACCGCCTCGCCCGAGGGCGACATCGAGCTCTCGGCGCTCGTCGTCGCCCACGACGAGGAGGCCAACCTGCCGGACTGCCTTGAGCGCCTGCGCTTCGCCGACGAGATCGTGGTCCTGCTCGACCGCTGCTCGGATGGCAGCCGCGCCGTCGCCGAGCGCTTCGGCGCGCGGATCCTCGAGGGGGCATGGCCGCAGGAAGGCGAGCGCCGCAACACCGGCATCGCCGCCTGCCGCGGCCGCTGGATCCTCGAGATCGATGCCGACGAGCGGCTCCATCCGGATCTCGCCGCCCTCATCCGCCGCAGCCTGCCGACGCTGCCGGCGGGCCATGTGCTGATGCCGATCGACAACCTGATCGGGGCGCGCCGGATCGTGCATGGATGGGTGCATCCGATCGGCAATTCGCGGCGCAACACGATGTTCTCGCGCGGCACGAAGAGCTGGGGTGCCGGTCAGGTTCATCCCGAAATCCGCCTGTCGGGGACCCAGACCCGGCTGGGCGAAGACCTGCCGCCTGGCCACAGGATCGATCATCTCGTGGACCGCGACATCGCCGACTTCGTCGCGCGCATAGACCGCTACAGCAGCGCGATGGCGCGCGACTGGCGCGCGCGCGGCATTTCGATCGGCTTCCCGCGCGCGCTGCGCAAGGGGCTGACCCGGGCGCTCAAGAGCTACACGCGGCGGAGCGGGTGGCGCGAGGGGCGCTGGGGCCTGTTCCTGGCGTCGATGGCCTGCTTCTGCATGCTCCTGACCTTCTTCAAGGCGCGGCTGGAGCAGAACGGTCCCCGCTGAGCGCCGCCTGCGCCAGCATCTCGCGCGCCGCCGCGTCGACCGCGTCGACTTCCAGCGAACCGAGATCGCCCGCCCGCAGGAAACGCGTCGCGCGGCCGCGCGGCGCACAGAGCCCGGGATCGCTGTCGGCCGAAAACAGCGTCAGGCACGGCGTCCCGGCCGCGGCGAGCCAGTGCATGGGGCCAGTGTCGTTGCCGACCGCGAGCCGGGCGAGCCGGCCGAGCGGCACCAGATCGTCGAGCCCGGTGCGGCCGCAAAGATCGATCGTGCCGGGCACCGCCGCGCCGACGACGGATGCGAGCGGCGCGTCGCCGGCCGCTCCGAGCACCCCGATGCCCAGGCCGCGCGCCGCGAGCCGCGCCGCGAGCGCCGCGAAGCGCTCCGCGGGCCACCGCTTGGCCGGACGGTGCGGTGACGCGCCGGGCACGAGCAGGGCAAAATCCTCGGGCAGGCCGAAACGGCCGGTGTCGGCCTGCGCCCAGGAAAGATCGGGCGCGGCGTCCATCGTCACGCCGGCCACCGCCAGCTGCCCCATCAACCGCTCGAGGCTGTGGAGCGCGTCGCGACGCGGATCGTCATGCCGATGCGAAGCGCCCGCCGCCCTGCCGACCCATTCTGGCCGACGCCCCGGGCCGAGCAGCCTGAACAGTCGGTCGCTGCGCGAACTGGTCTGCAGGTCGTACACGCGCGCGAACCCGGCGGCGCGCATGCGCCGGCGCAGCCGCAGCCAGTCCAGGACGCGCCACGACGCGAAGCGCGCTTCGCTCCACACGTCGTCGAACCACGGGCTGGCGCCGAGCACGGCGGCGAAAGACGGCGTCGTCAGCAAGACGATGCGTGCGTCGCGATGATGCGCCCTTATCGCCGCGAAGGCGCCGAAGGCCTGGGCGACATCGCCGAGCGCGCCGAGCTTGATCACCAGGACCGGCGCCGCGGTAGCCATCGGCTCACACGGCCCCGTGCCGGGCATGCGCATCCGCCAGGACCTCCTCGTAGACGGCGATCGTGGCGGCGCACATCGCGGCCTTGGTGTAGCGCTCCCGGACATGCGCGATCGCGCGCGCCGCCAGCGTCTGCCTGGCGTCGGCCGGCAGCGCCAGCGCGCGGGCGAGCGCCTCGGCGAGCGCGGTCGAGTCCGCCGGCGGCGTCAGCCAGCCGGTCTCGCCATCGAGCACGATCTCGCGCGCACCGCCATGGCCGCTGACGATCACCGGCCGGCCCATGGCGCCCGCCTCGGCGACGACGCGGCCGAAGGCCTCGGGATCGGTCGAGGCCGAGACGACGACGTCAGCGAGCATGTAGGCCGCGGGCATGTCGTTGCAGTGATCGACGATCCTGACCACGGTCTCCAGACCGTAGCGGGCCACCAGCGCCTCGAGTTCCGCGCGATAGGCGGTACGTCCCTGATCGGCGCCGACCAGCACCGCCTGGATGTCGCGACGGCCGAGCCGCGCCATCGCGTCGATCAGGACCGTCTGCCCCTTCCAGCGCGTCAGCCGGCCGGGCAGCATAACGACCGGCAGACCGTCGGCGAGCCGCCATGCGCGCGCCAGCTTGATGACGCGCTCGTGGCGCACGGCATCGGGATCGAAGCTGCGGATGTCGACGCCGCGCGGGATGACGCGCACGCGCTCGGGCGGGCAACCGTGCTCGGCGCGCATGTGCTCGCCGATGAAGTCGGAGATCGCGATGACCCGCGCGCCGCGGGTCATGATCGCGTTGTAGCGACGCTTGAAGGCGTTCTGGTTGTTGTAGGTGCCATGGAAGGTGGTGACTAGCGGCACGCCGGTACGCTGGCTCGCCCACAGCGCGCTCCAGGCGGGCGCGCGGCTGCGGGCATGGACGATGTCGATGTTCCAGGCTCGCACCAGTTCGGCCAGCCGCGCCGCGTTGCGCCACATCGACCAGGGGTTCTTCGTGTCGAGCGGCAGCGTCGCGTGCACGGCGCCCGCGCGCTCGAGTTCGCGCACCATCGGGCCGCCGGCGGAGGCGACGACGGCGCGCCAGCCCGCCTCCATCAACGCCGCGGCCATGTCGCAGGTGCCGCGCTCGACACCGCCGGTGTGAAGCGCCGGCAGCACCTGGAGCACCGCCGGGCCGGAAGCGCCCCGGAAGCGCGCGCCCGCTGCGGCGGCGTCGTGGGCCGTGCTACGCTGCATCCGACCTTCCATCGAAGCCGCCCGAGGATCCATGTCGCCTGCCCCGGAAGAGACGGGACGCCTTCCGCGCGGCGGCGGGGTCTCTATCGCCTATCGCCGCCGCCCCGGCAAGGGGCCCACGGTCGTCTTCCTGGGCGGGTTCCGGTCGGACATGACGGGCACGAAGGCAGCCGCGCTCGACGCGCATTGCGCGGCGCGCGGCCAGAGCTTCCTGCGCTTCGACTACCAGGGCCACGGACAGAGCGACGGCGCCTTCGAGGACGGTACGATCGGGCTCTGGGCCGAAGACGCTGTGGCCGCCATCGACGCGCTGACGACCGGCGCCCTCGTCCTGGTCGGCTCCAGCATGGGCGGCTGGATCATGCTCGAGGCGGCGCTCGCGCGCCCGGACCGGGTACGCGCCCTGGTCGGGATCGCCGCCGCGCCCGACTTCACCGAGGACCTGATCTGGGACCGGCTCGACGCTCCGGCGCGACACGCGCTGGAGACCGATGGCCGCATCCTCGAGACGTCGGGCTATGACGGCACCCGCTTCGCGATCACCCGCGCGCTGATCGAGGACGGACGCCGGCGGCTGACACTTCGGGCACCGATCGCCTTTAGCGGCCCGGTTCGTCTGCTGCATGGACAGCGCGATCCGGACGTACCCTGGGAACGCAGCCTGCGGCTCGCCGAAAGACTGGACAGCGCGGACGTCCGCTGCGTGCTGGTCAAGGACGGCGACCACCGGCTATCGCGCCCCGCCGATCTCGATCTGCTCGTGCGCTGCGTCGACGACGTGCTTGCCTGATCAGGGCCCGGCGCGCTCTTGCGCCAGGATCGCCCGCAGCCCGGAACGGTAGTCCGGATGCTCCAACCTGACGCCGAGCCCGTCGCGTATCCTGAGGTTGGAGACCCGCTTGCTATCGCGATAGAAGCTGCGCGCCATCTCGCTCATCGTCGGCGCCGCCACCTCGTAGGCGATCTCCGGCGGCGGAGCGACGCCCAGCAAGCCGGCCGCGAAGGCTACGACGTCCTGCGGCGGCGCGGGTTCGTCGTCGCATACGTTGTAGACCGCGCCGGGATCGGGCTTCGCGATCGACCCGTCCAGCACGCGGGCGATGTCGTCGACATGGATGCGGCTGAAGACCTGGCCTGGCTTGACGATGCGTCGCGCGGAGCCGTCGCGCAGCGCGTCGAAGGCCGAACGCCCGGGTCCGTAGATGCCGGCCAGCCGGAACACGTGGACGGGAACGCCGAGCCGCAGCAGACCGAGCCAGCCGCGCTCGGCCTCGACCCGCGCCGCGCCGCGCGGACCGGTGGGATGCAGTCCCGCGGTCTCGTCCACCCACGCGCCGTCGCGGTCGCCGTAGACGCCGGTGGTCGAGAGATATCCCGCCCAGCGCAGGCCGCCGATGCCTGCGATGTCGGCGGCATGGCGCGCCAGCACGGGGTCGCCCGCGCGGTCGGGCGGCGCCGAAGCGAGAATATGCGTGACGCCGGCCAGAGCCGTGGCCGGAGCTTCCAGCGGGCGATCGCGATCGAAGACATGCATCTCGAAGCCATGCGCCGCCGCGAGCGCGCGGGCCTTGTCGGCAGACCGGGTCGTGCCGGCGACCCGCCAGCCCTTCGCGCGCGCGCGCAGGGCGAAGACGAGCGCCGAATAGCCCAGCCCGAAGACGAAGAGCCGGCGCGCCGCCGCCGGCATGCCCGGCCGCATCACCCCGACGCGCGCAGGCCGCGATTGGCGACGCTGGTCACCGCGCGCAGGCTGGCGCTGACGCTGTTCGGGTCCATGCCGCAGCCGAACAGGGCGCGCCCGCCCACCATCGCCTCGACATAGGCGATGGCCGTGGCGTCGGACCCCTTGGACAGGGCGTGCTCGCGGTAGTCGACGATCTCGATCCGCACGCCGAGCGCCTTCTCGAGCGCGTCGACATAGGCCGCGATGGGACCGTTGCCCTGTCCCACGATCGTGCGCTCCGCACCGTCGATGCGCACGCTTGCCTCGAGCTTGCGCTCGACGCCGGCGCCCTGGCGAAAAGGCAGCGTCACGTGTTCGACGAACTCGACCCGGCCCGGGGCGAGGTATTCGCGCTGGAACTCGCGCCAGATCGCCTCGGCGGTGATTTCCTTGCCCGTCTCGTCGGTGATCCGCTGGATCGCTCCGGCGAATTCGATCTGCAGGCGCCGCGGCAGTTCGATCCCGTACTCGGCCTCGAGAAGATACGCGACGCCGCCCTTCCCGGACTGGCTGTTGACCCGGATCACCGCCTCGTAGTCGCGACCGATGTCCTTGGGATCGATCGGCAGATACGGCACTTCCCAGACCTGGGAATTGGACTTCTCCAGCGCCGCGAAGCCCTTCTTGATGGCGTCCTGATGGGATCCCGAGAAGGCGGTGAAGACCAACTCGCCGCCATAGGGGTGGCGGGGATGGACCGGCAGCTGGTTGCAGTATTCGACGGTACGGACCATCTCGCGCACGTCGCGCATGTCGAGCCCCGGGTCGACACCCTGGCTGAACAGGTTGAGCGCCAGCGTGACGATGTCGACGTTGCCGGTCCGCTCGCCGTTGCCGAACAGCGTGCCCTCGACGCGGTCGGCGCCGGCCATGACCGCGAGTTCGGCGGCCGCGACGCCGGTTCCACGGTCATTGTGGGGATGCACGCTGAGCGTGACGCAGTCGCGCCGCGACAGGTTGCGGCTCATCCACTCGATCTGGTCGGCATATACGTTGGGCGTCGCCATCTCGACGGTCGAAGGCAGGTTGAGGATGATGCGGTTCGCTGGCGTCGGCTGCCAGACATCCATCACCGCCTCGCAGATCTCCCTGGCGAAGTCGAGCTCGGTCCCGGTGAAGCTCTCGGGCGAGTATTCCATCGCCACCCGGGTCTGCGGCACCGTCGGGACCAGATCCTTGACCAGCCGCGCGCCCTTGACCGCGATGTCGACGATGCCCGGGCGGTCGAGACCGAAGACGACACGCCGCTGCAGCGTCGACGTCGAATTGTAGATGTGGACGATCGCTCTGGGGGCGCCGCGGATGGCGTCGAAGGTGCGCCGGATCAGCTCCTCGCGGCACTGGACGAGGACCTGGATCGTGACGTCGGCGGGAATCAACCCTTCGTCGATCAGCTGGCGACAGAAATCGAAATCGGTCTGCGACGCGGCCGGAAACCCGATCTCGATCTCCTTGAACCCGAGCTTCACCAGCAGGTCGAACATCCGGCGCTTGCGCTCCGGCCCCATCGGCTCGATCAGCGCCTGGTTGCCGTCGCGCAGATCCACCGAGCACCAGATCGGCGCGCGGTCGATGATCCGCGAGGGCCAGCGCCGGTCGGGCAGCGCGATCGGCGCGAAGGGACGATATTTGTGGATGGGCATGACGGGATTTGACATGGCGTGTTTCCTGTTTCGGCGGGCCGGACGGTCGGCAAGGCGACCGTGCGACTTGCGTGCGGCGATGGGGTTCGGCAGGCGGCGCGCGGGGCCGCCGGAATGGCCGTCAGGACCGGCGCGCGGCGCGCTCGGTCAACGGCCGCCCATAAGTCGCACACCCGCGAGCGGGGCGGCCAAGGGATGGCTGGTCGACGCTGTCGAACGGAACACCATGACGCCGACAATACCGATCGCCGGTCCACGCGGTCAACCCGA
>JBIKXN010000063.1:0-11552 GCA_044355765.1 Alphaproteobacteria bacterium | reverse complement strand
TCTGACGGACGGTGGCAGTCCGGCCCCTGGCGCGAAGGCTGCGCCGCTCCAGCGCGCCGGACGGTCGGGCCCTGCGACGTGTACGCGGTTCGCGTGCCCTCGCGCGCGAATGCCGCACCCACGACCTCGATTCCGGCCTGCGCATGCCCGCTTGCCAAGGCGCTGAGCGTGCCTGCGCGGCGAATGGGCGACCGCGCAGGCGACGGGTCTTCCTCGGCCGCGCGCAGCCAGCGCCTGGGGTCGTAGTCGGCGCCGGGCGAGGCATCGATGAACACCGCCTGTCGGCCGCGCCGGAGCGCGCCCGCATTGGTCTGGCTGCGCGGTACGTAGAGATGGATGGGTTCCATGCATTCCTTCGGGGCTGCGAACGCGATGCGCCAGTCACCGGCCATGGCCCGGGGCATCGCCGGATCCTGCCGCTCCGTGGGTGCCCATGAGATCAGCGCCTCGATGCTCGCGGCCCCCGGCGCCGGCTTCGGAAACACGGCAACGCATTCCGGCGCGGCGGCGCTTGGCCAGCACCGGGCCTCGCCTTCGCGCACGACGCCGATGCTCGCATCATCGTCGCCGCGATGCGGCGGCGAGATCCGGATCTCGAGGCCCGCGGCCGCCGCGGGCACGCGGATGACGACCTGCGTCGGCATCTCGCTTCCGGGCTGCACGCGCAGGGTCACGCCGGGGGCGCGCCCCGGCACGACGCGCTCTATGAGCGCGTGACGCTCTTCGTCGGCCGAGTTGCCGGCTGCCACGACGATGCTCAGTTCGCGGCCGCGCCGCCGCTCCGCCTCGACCATCGCTTCCATCGCGCGGGTGACCATCCAGGTGCCGTCATGCGGACCGCGGCTGGATCCGTCGCTGATGTTGACCACGATCCGCCTGGTCTCGGGACCCGCGCAAGCGACGATATAGGCGAGCGCGTCGAGCACGTAGCGGCCGAGGCTGCCGCTCGAGGAATCCTGCAGCGCGTCGCGGGGCGGCTGGACGAAGACGACGTCCGCGCGCGACGCAGCGTCCGTCACCGCGCGCAAGGGCTGCGGCGTCGTCCAGACCGGATTGCTTCCGGGCGCGCGCGGCGGTTCGATCCGGATCGTGGCTGGCCGCGCACCGGCGACGAGGCTCAGCACGCCGCCGCCATGCGCCATACGGGGGCGCAACTCGCCGAGACCCGCGGCCTCGTGGCAAGCCGCCTCGTCGACCCGGCCATCGGCGTCGGTGTGGCGCCTGACAAGAGCGTCGAGGCGTGGCCGTGTCAGCTGCAGGCCGCGTCCGAACGGCGCGGGCACGCGGCCAATCCGTCGTGTGGCCTCGCCGTGGCGCTCGTCCTGCAGCCAGAGCGAGAGGATCCGTGTGCCGCCACCCGCGGCCCGCAGATCAACATGGGCGAAGGGGCAGCCCTGATCGATGACCCCGATGAGCACGGGCGATGTGGATAGTGGCGGCGCCTCGGCTTGCCCCGTGACCGGGGCGGTGGCCCGAGGGCGAGCCCGCTGGGGAATATACGGCGCCTGTATCTCGAGCCGCGCCACCGGTCCGTCGGGGCGCAAGATTTGTCCCAGCTTTGCGCGCAGGACGGTCGCCGTGACGATGGCGGGCGAGGCCGCGTCGCTGGCATAGGCGGCGGGCACATGCGCTACGCGCTCGAACTCCGCCAGCCTTCCCGATCTGACCTCCGCGACCACGGGGATGTGTTTCGGAGCGGCTTCGTCAGGCCGCCTGAAGTCACGCCACTGCGTCGCGTCGGCCAGGACCAGGCATGCGTCGATTCCGGGAACGGAGGCGGAAATCCCGGTGTCGCTGCGCTTCGGGATTACCCATGGCATGGCGGCCTCACCCGAAAGCGATGCGCAGGTCGTCGCATTCGTGCCGGGCGCGCTCGAACAGCTCGCGCAGCACAGAGTTGCCGGCTGGTCCCGTGAGCGGCCTGCGGGCCGGCGGTTCGAAGCCGTAGAAGCCTGGCGCGTCGCTTCCCGACAGCGGCTGCGTGGCAGGATCGAACTCGATCTCGCCATCGCATCTCTGTCCCAGGAAGGTGGCGTGGTGCCAGGTGAGCGCCGCGCCGTTCCTCGCACGGGCGCCGCAGAGATAGGCGAAATACTCGCCAAGCGCCGTGCCAAGGATCCGGCCCGCGATGTTGTCGACCGGGAAATGCACCCCGGCCACCACGCGGTTGGTCGAGATGCGCTGCGCCAGCCGCTCGAACTGGGTCGTCACGCTCCGCCGCGCGGGATCGTCGCCCTCGCAGTTGAGCAGCGCCTTGAGCAGCTCCGCCATCACATAGGCTTCGGTGCAGTGTCCGCTGGGCAGGGCACCATGTCCCGGCGTGCGGATCATCGGCTGGATCTGCCACGACCGGTCGGCCGGTCGCCAGCAGGCGAGCTCGTGCTTGAGCTTCATCTCGACGAACATGGTCATCTGCATGGCCGCGTCGATCAGTTCGCGGGTGTGCCGCATCCGCGCGGACTGCAACGGCACGATCGAGCCCCAGAAGGCGAGGCATCCGTCGATCTGGGTGAAGATCTCCGGTGCGCGTTCCTCGCGCAGTTCGGCCCAGGCGAGAACCTTGGCCACCTGCGCGTCGAAGACGCTGTCCGGCGGCGCGACCAGCGTCGCGAGCGGCAGCCTCGGCCCATCCCTGCGATCGCGCACGGTGAGACGCACTCTTGGAACCCGTCCACCACGGAACGCGACGAAGTCGGTCTGGAACTCCATGGTGTTGGTCGACTCCTGCGCCATCAGGAAAGAGCGGACCCAGGGATCCCAGTGGAATGCATGGTCGTGCTCGCCGGCCTCGGAGCGCGGCGCCAGTGTCCAGACCGGACGAGTTTCGCCGGGATCGATGATCGCGCTGCGCGAACGGTTCAGGGCCTCGGCCACATAGGGCGAGGTATAGCCCATGCCGTCGCCGGCCCCGCCACCAGCGCCTCCGCCGGCGCCGCCGCCGGCACCGCCGCCAGCGCCACCGCCAGCGCCACCGCCAGCGCCACCGCCAGCGCCGCCACCAGCGCCACCGCCGGCCCCGCCGCCAGCGCCACCGCCGGCCCCGCCGCCAGCGCCGCCACCAGCGCCACCGCCGGCACCGCCCCCAGCACCACCACCAAGCAATCCGGATTGCAGACCCATGTTTCGCTCCTGTCTCGAGTGAATTCGCCTATGCGTCGGGGATGCCGGCGCGCCGCAGGGCCTCCGCATAGGCCGTGCGATTCGCGCCGCTGCCCTTCGGCGCATCCTTTAGATACCGGGCAATGGTGAAGCCGGGATCCTGCTCCAGTATCCTCCGGACCGTGCTTCGCGCCTGGTCCAGCAGGCCGGTCTCGACTTGCGATATCGCGAGGCAGCGCAATGTCGGCAGGTGGCTCCGGTTCGCGCGCAGCGCCCGTTCCGCCAACTCGATAGCGCGCGTGAAACGGCCCGCCGAGAGCGCCGCCGTGCTCGACAGGGCGTCGAAGTAGTGATGCATTGGATCGATTGGCGACAGGTTCAGCGCCGACTCGGCGGCTTCCAGCGCCGGCTTTCCCGAGCCTCTGAACTGATGCGCGACCGAAGTGAACAGCCAGGCCAGCGGCTCGCTTGGGTTGGCCGATATCGCGTCGGCAAGCCTGTCCTCGGCAAGATCGAGATTGCGGGACAGATGGATATGCACGAAGCCCTCGATCGCGAGAGCGAGCGCGCAGTCCGGCGCAGCGTCCAGCGCGCGGTGGGTCTGCTCGAGCGCGCGATCGGTCTCGGCGAACTCCGGATCGACGAGACCGCGTGTCACGCGCAGCACGTACCATTTCGCAAGCCACGCGCGCGGCTCCGGCGCCAGCGGATAGCGCTCGACCAGCGCCTCCAGGAACTCGCGGCTGCGCCGGAACTCGGCGAGCGACGAGCGATGCATCATCGCTATGCCAGCCAGCAGCAGCTCGAACGCGTCGAGCGCGGGCAGCGGCATCGTGCGCGCACGCCGTATCTCGCGCGCGGCGATCGCTTCGCCCATGTCGGCACGGATCCTCGACACGATCTCGGCATCTGCCGCAAGGAGGTCCCGGACTGCGCTGCGATACTCCCGGACCCAAAGCGACTCGCCATCCTGCGCCGAAGACAGTTCGGCAGTGAGCAGGACATCGGTGCCCGCCATTCGGTAGCTGCCGGCAAGCACGAAATCGGCACCGAGGACCGCACCGGTCGATCTTGCGCTGAGAGCCCTGCCCTGCAGCTTCGACGTCGACAGGCGCGAGATCACGCGCAGCGCGGAACCTGCGGAGAGTCTGGCGATGATCGAATCCGCGAGTATCTCGCCGACGACGCCATAGGCGGTGTCGACAAGCCGACCCTCGAACGGAACGATCGCGACCGCCGGTTGCAGGACGATGTCCGTACCGAGACCGAGATGCCGCGGTTCCGGGGCGCCGTCGCCGACGACCCGGAAGGCCGGGACCGGTTCGGTGGCGTGCTTGAAGTAGCTCGGCCCGATATCCTCCACCTCGTAGTCGAGGCCGGGAACCAGGCGGTCACGGACGGCCGCCGAAACGACCGTGCCGCCCGGCCGGGCGAGCGAGCCGAGCCGCGCCGCGAGATTGACACCGCGGCCATAGATGTCGATCTCGCTCGCCAATATGTCCGCGACATTGACCCCTATGCGTGCGGACATCGCCAGGTCGCTCGCGGTTCCGGTCGAGGCAGCCGAGAAGGCGCGGTGGAGATCGGCGGTGCAGCGCATCGCCGCCGAGACTTCGGCGAATTCCAGGATGAAACCGTCTCCGGTGCTCTTGACGAGACGCCCTCCCGTACCGGGCAGCAGGCGCTCTTCTATGTCGCGCATCAGCGCCGCCCAGCGCTGCGCCGTACCCGCCTCGTCGCGTTCGAACAGCGCGACCGAGCCGACGAGGTCGGCGACGACGATCACGCGATCGTTTCGCCTGTGGAGAGACCATCCGGAATTGTCCGCCGGCGAACTCATCACGCGTCTCCGTGCTGATCGGCGATCCACGCTGCGTACGACGCGGCACCCTGCTCGCAGGGCGATGGACTCGACGACCATAACCGGCAAAGCTGCGCTTCCATCGACCCGCACTATGCCCCAACAGCTTTGCGCCAACCACCGGCAATCGCCGCGGGTCTTGTCATCCTTTCGCCGCATGCGCGTCGACACGCCGCCGCGCTCCGCCTCACCAGCACGCGGCGCCCTGGGTGTTCACGAAAATGGAATAGAGAGACTTGCTCGCCGCCATGAACAGGCGGTCGCGGTTGCGGCCGCCGAAGCAGACATTGGCGCAGCGTTCGGGCAGGGCGATGCGACCGATGGGCTTGCCGGCGGGGGAGAACACCATCACGCCGTCGAGCGCCGCGCTGCCCATGCCCCAGCCGCACCAGAGATTACCGTCCATGTCGACGCGGAACCCGTCGGGCGTGCCGCCCGGCCCGGCGTCGATGAGGACGCGCTTGTTCGCGAGGCTGCGACCGTCGGCGCCGACATCGAAGGCCAGGATGAGCCGGTTGGGCGTGGCGCGCGATTCGACGACGTAGAGGATCTTCTCGTCGGGCGAGAAGGCGAGACCGTTGGGCGCGCGCAGGTCGATCGCGACGGCGTCCATCTCCCCGGTCGACGGGTCGACCCGGTATACGTTGAGCGGCAGTTCCTGGGCCGCGCGGTGCCCCTCGTAGGTTCCCATGATTCCGAACGCCGGATCGGTGAACCAGACCGAGCCGTCGGATTTCACGACGACGTCGTTGGGCGAGTTGAGCCGCCTGCCCTGGAAGCTGTCGGCGATCACCGTGATCGAGCCGTCATATTCGGTCCGCACCACGCGCCGGCCGCCATGCTCGCAGCCGATCAGTCGCCCCTGACGGTCGCGCGTATGCCCGTTGGCGAAGCTGGAGGGCTTGCGGAAGACCGAGACCGCGCCGGTCTCCTCCTCCCATTTCAGGATCCGGTCGTTCGGGATGTCGCTCCAAAGCACGAAGCGGCCGTCGCCGAACCAGACCGGCCCTTCCGACCAGCGGCAACCCGTGGCCAGACGCTCCACGGCCGCGCTGAAGATCCGGTACTTGAGGAAGGCCGGATCGAGGATCTCGACCGCCGGATCGGGGTAGCGCTCGCTCGGCTGCCACATCGCGGGTCTCTCCTCGTCAGCCATAGACCAGCCGCGGCAGCCACATCACCAGCCCCGGGAAATGCGTGACGATCATCAGCACCAGGATCAGCGGCGGCAGGAAGGGCAGGATCGCCTTGGCCAGATCCTCGAACGGGATGTTGCCCACCTTGGCCACCGTGAACAGCGCGACGCCGAAGGGCGGGGTCAGGATCCCGATCATCAGGTTCATAACCACGATGACGCCAAAATGATTCACGTCGATGCCCAGCTGCTGGATCACCGGCATGAACACCGGAACCATCAGGATCATTATCGCGATCCCTTCCATGAAGCAGCCCAGGATCAGCAACACGACGTTGATCACCAGCAGGATCACGTGCGGGTTGTCGGAGATGCCGAGAAAGGCCTCGGCGATCTGCTGCGGCACGCGCTCGCGCGCCAGCACCCAGCTGAACAGGCTGGCGCCGGCGACGATGAAGCCGACGACCGCCGAGGTGTTGACGGCTTCCTTGAAGATGCGCGGCAGGTCCGAGAATTTCAGATCGCCGTAGATGAACAGGCCGAGCGCCAGCGCGTAGATCGCGGCGACCGCGGCCGCCTCGGTCGGCGTGAACACGCCGCCGAAGATCCCGCCCATGATGATCACGGGCGTCACCAGCGCCAGGAAGGCGCGTTTGAAGGCGACCCAGAGCTGCGGCAGCGTCGAGCGGGGATGGCGCGGGAAATTGCGCCGCCGGGCGTAGAAATAGACGTGGACCATCAAGAACAGCGCGGTCAGCAGACCGGGAACGATCCCTGCCAGGAACAGCGCGCCGACCGAGGCGTTGGCGATGACGCCGTAGAGCACCATGGGGATCGAGGGCGGCACCAGCGGTCCGATGATGCAGGACGCGCAGGTCAGCGCGCCGGCGAAATCGGCGGGATAGCCGTCCTCCTTCATCGCCTTGATCTCGAGCAGGCCCAGGCCGCCGGCATCGGCGATCGCCGAGCCCGACATGCCCGAGAAGATCAGGCTTCCGGTCACGTTGACATGGCCGAGCCCGCCGGTGAAATGACCGACCAGGGCGCGCGCGAATCCGTAGATGCGCTCGGTGACGCCGCCGGTGTTCATGGCGATGCCCGCGAGGATGAAGCAGGGCACCGCGAGCAGCGGAAAGGAATCGATGCCGCCGATCAGCCGCTGCGGCGCCGAGGTCATCGTCTGGCTCTCCAGGACCAGCCAGGACAGGCCCATGACGATCAGCGAGAAGCCGACCGGCATGTTGGCGATGATCAGGCCCAGCCAGCCGACGAAATAGCCGATCATGTCACAGGCCCCCGCGCGCGTCGGTCGCGACCTGGCTGCCCGCACGCATCGCCGCGTAGTCCTCGCGCATGAGTGCCAGCGTGCGCACGGACATCAGGACGGCGGTGATAGGCACCACGACATAGACCCAGGTATAGGGAATATCGAGCACCATCATGGGCATGTTCCACTGCCGCATCGCCGCGCGCCAACCCCAATAGGCGAGCAGGCCGAGCGCGCCGAGGATCAGCAGGTTGACGGCGACCGACAGCAGCCATTGCACGACGACCGGCAGCATCTTGGCGAAATAGTCGATGCCGACATGGGTGCGGTCGGAGATCGCTGCGCTGGCCCCGAGGAACACGATGTAGACATAGAGATAGCGCGCGACCTCTTCCGTCCAGGACAGCGGATCGTTCAGGACGTAGCGGGTGAAGACCTGCAGGAAGAGCGTGAAGAGAAGCCCGCCCATGAACAGCGCGGCGAGATTCTCCTCGAATTTCAGGACGAAGTTGCGCATACGCCGCTCCTCGGCGGAGTCGCCCTCCCGCCGCCCCCGCGAGGGCGGCGGGAAGACGGTCGCGGTCAGGACAGGGCCTGCATGGCCTCGAACGTGCCCTTGCCCCAGTTGAAGTCCCTCTCGCCAAGTTCGTAGACCGCGGTCATGCGGCGCTGGAAGGAGGCGCGGTCCGAATTGACCACCGTCATGCCCTTCTCCTTGAAGAAGTCGACCAGCCGCGCCTCGTCGGCGCGGGTCAGGTCGTCGTTGACCTTGGCGCCGGCGGCGAAGGCGGCCCTGAACGCGGCCTTGTCGGCGTCGCTCATCGGATCCCAGGCCTTGCGGTTCATCATGATCATGATCGGCACGATCACATGGCCGGTCAGGTTGAGGAACTTCTGCACCTCGAAGAACTTGTTGTTGTTGATCGTGGGCAGCGGGTTCTCCTGACCTTCGGCGACGCCGGTCTGCAGGCTGAGATAGACCTCGCCCAGCGACATCGGTGTCGGCGTCGCCTCCAGCGCGCGGATCATGGCCAGGAACAGCGGCGCCTCGGGCACGCGGATCTTCAGGCCCTTGGCGTCGGCGGCCGTGTTGAGCGCCTTGGTCCGGGTCGTGAAATGGCGCACGCCGTAATAGAAGGTGCCGAGATGCACCATGTTGCGCTGGTCGGCCAGCACGCCGACCCGCTGACGCCCGAAAGGCGAGTCCAGCATCTTCATCAGATGGTCCCAGTCGCGCGCGACGAAGGGCGCCTCGAAGAAGGACAGCGCGCGATCGAGATTGGACAGGCTGCCCGGCCCTTCGGAGATGAAATCGAGCGAGCCGTCGATCACCTGCGAGACCATCTCGCGCGCGGCGCCGAGCTGGCTCGACGGGAAGATGTTGACCTTGTAGCGGCCGGACGTCGCCTTCTCGATCTCCTCGGCGGCCCTGGCGATGCCCTTGTGGACCGGCGAGTCGACGGAGTGCAGGTGCCCGAAGCGCAGCGTCCTTGCCTGGGCGCTGGCACGGCCGCCGATGAAGGCGCTGGCGCCGAAACCCGCGAGCGCGGCCCCGGCGAAACGACGACGACGAAGATTCATGCTTCCCCCTCCTCTTGTCCGGAGCGTTCGCGCCCCGTCTGGAAGGGGAAGGTTAGCATCGGGCGGCGCGGCGTCCCAGACCCACTCAGTCGCCAAGCAGCGGGCGGACCTCGTGCGCGAGCAGCGACATCGAGTCGAGGATCTTCTCGCGATCCCCGAACTCGACCGCCAGCGCGACCAGTCCGCGGAAATCGCCGACCTCGTCGCGCAGGCCGCTTATCTGCTGGGCGACGCTGCGCGGGCTGCCGCAGATCGAGAACGTGCTCAGCGCGTAGTCGGGGGTGACCGCGGAGTCGGGCATGGCCTTGTCGGTCTTCAGCATGGCGAGCATGCCGGCGCGGGTCAGGACGCCGATCAGGTAGCGCCAGAAATCCTGGTACGGGCCCGCCGGGTCGGCGAAATCGTCGCGCGCCTGGCTGTCGTCGCGCGCCACATGGACGAGCCGCGCCACACGCCAGTGCTCGGGATCCGCCGCCCGGCCGGCAGCCTCGCAGCCCTCGAGATAGGTCTTCCAGTGGCTGGCGATGATCGGCCGCGTGCAGAAATGCGCGGAGACGAAGCCCCAGCCATTGCGGCCGGCGAGCCGCACGCTGCCCGAAGCCGGGCTTGCCGCGGAGACAGCCAGCGGCGGATGCGGACGCTGATAGGGCCGCAGCACGGTGCCGATGCCGAGCTCCGGCACAACGAAATCCTTGAGCGTGATGTCCCAGTGCCGCCCCTTGAATTCGTAGGGCCCGTCCTGCTGCCAGATCTTCAGGATCATCTCGGCGGATTCGATCATCATCGAATTGCGCTCGGCGCCGTCCATGCGCTTGAACAGCTCGAAGTCGCTCGGCAGCCCGCCCGAGCTGATGCCCAGCGTGAAGCGGCCGCGACTGAGATGATCGAGCAGCGAGGCATGCGCCGCGACGATCGCGGGATGCTGTTGCGGCAGGTTGATGACGCCCGTGCACAGGCGGATACGTTCGGTGCGCGCGATCAGATTGGCGAGGAAGATGAAGGGCGAGGTGATCGGCTCGCTCGGCGCCGAATAATGCTCGCCGACCCAGAGTTCCTCGAAACCGACGCGATCGGCATGGACCGCGACCTCGACGTCCTCGTGCAGCGCCTGGTGCAGGTCCCGCTTCGGATCGTGATACGGCATCATGAACATGCCGAGCTTCATGGCGCTTTCCTCATTCTATTAGCAGAACGGCGTTCTCCATCCAGGACAATTAGAGGGCCGTGGCCGGAGCCTGTCAATCCGGCACGCCGCGCGTCACGCCCGCGGGAAATCGACCGGCGGGCGGCCGTCGATCGCGACATGGATCTCCTGCGCGCAGCCGGCGAGGGCCCGCGCCACCTGCGCCTCGCGCCGCTCGAAGCCCTCTGCGCGCGCCGCGCAGCTGACGATCATCGCGACCTCGCCCGCCCGGTCGAAGATCGGCAGCGCCAGGGTGACGAAGCCGTCGACGAACTCGCCGCGGCTGGCGGCGTAGCCGCGCGCGCGCGACGCGGCGAGGTCGCGTGCCATCGACCCGCGTTCGACGATCGTGGTCCGCGTGTGGCGCACCGGCTTCCAGGCGTCGAGGGCCGCGGCCTGCTGCGCGGGGCCGAGCCAGGCGAGCCGGGCCTTGAACTGGGCCGCGGCGGTCGGCGGGAAACGGTAGCCCACCGGCGCCATGTAGACGCTCGGATCCGGATAGTGGGCGGTGTGGACGACCAGGAAGGATCCGTCCGCGATCGCCTCGCATACGGTGCAGGGCAGGCCCAGCGCGTCGGCCAGCCGATCGCTCGCGGCGCGCAGCACGGGAAGATAGGGATGCGAGACCAGCGCCGCGGTCGTGTCCGCGGCGAGCGACGGGCCCAGCCGGTAGAGCCGGTCACCCGGCTCGTAGAGCACCCATCCGGCCTGCGCGAGCGTGCGAAGGATATTGTAGCAGTGGCTGCGGGTGATCGACAGCGATGCCGAGACGTCCGACAGCGAGGTGCCCGCCGCACCGCGCGCGTTGAGAAGGCGCACGATCGCGATCGCCTTGTCGACCGCGGGTACCGATTGCGGGCGCAGTTCGACGACTTCGGCGGCGCCGCGCGCGGGGCGCCGAAGCGCGGAGGTCTTTCGGGGCATGGTCATGGACGTCTTGACAGCGGGGTGGTGGCGGATCTCTAATTCTGTATAGAGAAACCTGTCCTGTATACAGGACAAAAAGGGGGAACGCATGATCGGCACGACGCGTGCGGCGATGCTCGCACTCATGCTCGGCGGCGCCTGCGCCGCGAGCGCACAGGCGCAGACCGCGCTCAAGTTCGGACACATCGTCGGCACCGACCACGCCATCCATGTCGGCGCGACCGCGATGGCCGGGCATGTCGCCAGCTGTACGGGCGGCGCGGTGAAGATCGACATCTTCCCGGGCGGCCAGCTCGGCAATGAAGGCGCGCTGATCGACCAGACCAGGCTCGGCGCGGTCGACTTCGCCAATTCCGGCGCGTCGTTCTTGGCGCGCAACCTGCCCCAGCTCGGCGTCACCTCGCTGCCCTACGCCTTCCGCGATCGCGACCATGCCGTTGCTTATGCGAACAGCGGTGTTCTGCGCGAACTGATGGACGGCTGGGAAAAGGCCACGGGG